>CALGKL010000344.1 GCA_937930495.1 uncultured Gloeocapsa sp. | reverse complement strand
CTATATTATTATTTTTTATTCCTTTTCACTACGGATACATTCTATTTTGCCTGCATCAGCCCACTGATGCTAAAGTTTTAGGGTGATAGCCGAATTGTTTTTGTACTTGATTGGGAGTTAAATATTCCATTGCCATTTCATGCGTTTAACCCCATTTTACTACTATATTCTGAGACTAGATGAACCGGCTATTGGATTACCCTGACGATCGCATAGGTATATATCCCACTGTCCATTGGTGCCAATTTCAAAGGCGATGACCTCACCATTAGCGCTGATCGTGGGGTTGCGTACTTCTCCCTGAATACTACTGGAGAGATTGCGTCTTTGTTGGGTATCGCGATCGTAAAGATAAATAGTGGATTTTCCCTGTAGATTAGCGCTAAAGACGATATAGCGTCCATCTTCTGAGATGGAGGGATCGGAGGCTATTTCGTTGAGAGCGTTCAAACCGGGTAAGTTGATTAAACTACGGCTTTTGATGTCGTAGAGATAGACATCTTGAGAGCCATTGCGATCAGAGGCAAATACAATATAGTGATTGGTAATTTGTGGTGTTAAATCAGCCCGAGTACTATTGAGCGATCGCCCACTAGCGTCAAAGGGAAAGTTCAGATAGCGGGGATAGGTAGCACAACTAGTTAGACAAACACTACTAAAGAGTAAAAAAGCGAAACGAACCCTGGTCAACATTTAAGATTGAGGAATGGGGATACCATCGGGGAGATCTAATTCAACGAAGGGACCGCGATCGAGTACTTCTAGATCCCATTGACCCCTACGGGAGGTTTCGAAGACGATATAACGTCCATCAGGACTAATACTAGGGTTACGTATCCAGCTGCGATAACCTCTTGTGACTAATTCTGATTTTCCTGTGGCTCGATCGTAGAGGATCAAATCGGGACGTCCTTGAATACTAGAGATATAGATAATATAGCGTCCTGTATAACTTAAACTAGGGGTTTCAGCGATCGCCTCACCGAGGTTTAAGCCAGGTAAATTAATCAGATTCTGCCGTTCTATGCTATACACATATATTCTCTTTTGTCCATCACGATTAGAGACAAAAGCCAACAACTTACCATCACCGCTTAAGGCGGGATCTTGGTCGTGATAACGACTATTGAGAGTTACGACGGTTGAGGTCAAATTACCCGAACTACAACTGGTTAACAGAGACAGAGAAACCAGAGCGATCGCTCCAGGGAGATATTTAATAATCGAAGTTATTCGGTTTTGGCGAATCAGGTTTTCTCGGTCTCTCTCTAGGTTCTTCATTTGGTGGTATTTCTGGAGAATCTATCGGTTGATAATCCACGTAATCAGCGGGAGTAGGTTCGGAATAATCGGAATAGTAATCATATTCTGGATTACCACGAGAAGATGATTTACGACGGGGAGGGGTTTCTATTTCCGGTGGTCGGCGGCTTCTCGAGGATCTACTCTTGCGGGTTGGGGGAACATCGGTACTGGAATTGTCCCAAGCGTCGTAATAGGGCTCGGTTGATTCCTGTCTAATACTACGTGTAGTTCGCCGAGAAGATTCAGGGGGACGACGGGTTCTGGTTTTACGAGAGGGAGGTTCTACGTAACCTCTCAAACGAGGACTATCCTCTCTTTCATCCTCTTCGTAGCCTTCTAATTGTTCTAATTCAGCGCGATAGACTCTACTACTAACGGGGCGATCCTCGTCAAAGGGAGAAGAATTACGACGTGCTTGTTCCGTTGTACTTCCCCTGAGACGTAGTGTTTCGATAGCGAAAAAAATCGCTGACCCAATCAAGAGAAATTGACTAAATTGGAGAATGGGGTCTAAACGCCAGCCATGAAAGAGAAGAATTAAACCACAAAGTAAGCCAACCGCCGCAAAAAAGATATCGTGGTCTCTAGACAATTCAGGTCGAATAGTCCGCACAAAATAAAGTGCTGCACCTGCTACAGCTAGAAAAATACCCAAAAGATTGGCGGAGTTAAATCCAAAATTTACCATTACTGCTTTCCTGATCTTATATATCTTTAATATAACTTTATCTCTAAAACTAATTTACCCCCAATTGCCACAAACAACTGAGGGTGAAGAACCATCGAACCAACAAGTAATATTAGTAAGTACGCTTGATTTTATCTTTTTGACTGATAAATATCAGAGCAACTGTAGCAGGGATAACCACTATAACTACACCTGCTAGGAGACTATAAAGAAAGTTTGCTAAAGAAGGAGTCATAATCTTTCAATCCTTTATTCTTGATTCTCTTTACAATTTTTACATATTTTTGAGTAAAAGATAATAGAGAGTACCCGGTTCACTCATTCTTCCCGCGCGTTCTCCTGCTTCAGGTCCTGTCCCCATAAAGATATCTACCCTTCCTGGACCGGTAATCGCTCCTCCTGTATCTTGGTCTAAAACATAACGAGTTACTAGGGGCAGTGACCAATTTCCCGTTGAATCCTGTTCGGGTATATGGGTATGAATCAAAGCCAAAGCACCCGGAGGCATTAACGATTTATCCGTAGCGATGGAACGTTCGGCGGTTACCGGTACATTGATACTCCCTATGGGAGGAGCGCCGTTAGTTTCTTTAAAGAAGATAAAACGGTTGTTGCGGGAGATATATTCGTTCATCGCTTCGGGATGCTCACGAAAATAATCGATCATTACCGGTAAACTCAATTCATCGGCGCGGAAACGACCATCTTTGACTAATTCTCTCCCGAGACTAACATAGGGGTATTCGGTGCGACCTGCGTAACCTATAGTCATGATTGAACCATCGGTTAATTCCAATCTGGCTGAACCCTGTACTTGGATGAGATAGGCTTCGAGGCGATCGCTCAACCAGACTATTTCCGTTCCTCGCAGGGGACTTTGTTGACCTAATAAACCATCTTTGCCTTCTAATTCTACTCTGGTGGGGTGAGGTTCTGACCATTGGGCAAAATCTTGGGGTAATCCATAGAGAGGGTAGGGATATTCAGGGGTAGGTACCAGACTAGCCGAATGGATGGGTTCAAAATAACCTGTAAATAAGACTTTTCCTCGATTATCTTGACCCATAGCTTGATAAAAAGCAAACTCTCTCTCTACCGCCAATTGTAACTCTTCAGGACTTTCGATTTCTAGCAATAACTCCCGAAAACGTAGTAAAGAGTTGCGTACCCTTTCGAGGGTAATTTCCTCAACAGGATAATCTTGATAGACTTTAGCTGCGGTAGGGGTAGCGAGATATTTTAAACTATGGTCAATGGCTGTGAGTAAAGCTTGGCGATCGCTTGCTAACTGCTCATCTATTCCCAAAGACAAGGGTTGAATCTCTACCAACCGTAAAGGTAGTCTAGATTCTATTGATGGGTTTTCTCCTGATATATTAGCCCAATGATCTTTTGCCAAAGTCGTTTGTCCGAGAACCCAACCTGGGTAAACTGATAACAAACCAACCAAACCCCATAAACTAATTTTTTGCTTCACTGTTGTTCACTAAACAATTACCATTAACCGCTTCTAAATCCTTTTTTGGTCATGGGATGATACTTTTGCCTAGCCTACTGTAATAACTGATACATTTATGCGGGACAAAAGGATATATCATCGCACTGTACAACAATAGCACCATCAGGTTTAATGATGGTGGAGGTATCCCTCAAAGCTTTGAGCAATATACCCAAAGCACCGTTAAAGTCTCTTAAAAGTTTATGCCCACAGTGAGGACAT
>CALGKL010000343.1 GCA_937930495.1 uncultured Gloeocapsa sp. | reverse complement strand
CCCTTCATCGGCATATTTTCTCAAAGTATTTTTGGTGTAGTCCTAATTGTTCAACCGCCTTTCTTAGGGGGACATAACCCATGTTAGCTTTTGTTAATTAAAGTCAGTTAATATTAGCAAATTAATTACTGTTTTTCAACCCTATTGCGGCAAGTCTTTAATTTTTTTTACAATTATTAAAGGAAATGTAAAGCAATATTAAGAGATGAAACAAGAGCAAGTCATAGTCATAGGTGCGGGGATAGGAGGTTTAACCGCGGGAGCGTTACTAGCGCGCCACGGTTATCAAGTAAGAGTCTATGAACAAGCTTATGTAGCGGGGGGTTGCGCTTCAACCTTTAAACGTAAGGGTTTTACCTTTGACGTAGGAGCTACTCAGGTAGCAGGATTAGAACCAGGAGGAATACACGATCGCCTGTTTAGAGAATTAGGGGTAGAATCTCCTGAGGCGAAAATTTGTGACCCCGCTTGCGCAGTATTTCTCCCAGGGGAAACCGAACCAATCAGGGTTTGGCACGATCGCCAAAAATGGCAAAGGGAGAGAAATAGACAATTTCCCAAAAGTGAGGGATTTTGGCAACTATTAAACAGTTTATTCGAGGTAAGTTGGCGTTTTCAGGGGAGAGAACCAGTTTTACCACCGCGGAATCTGTGGGATTTAAAAGAATTAATTAAAGCTGTGCGTCTTGATACTTTGATTACCGTCCCATTTGCTTTAATGACAGTGGGGGATGCTTTACGTCTTTATGGCTTAGATGGCGATCGTCGTCTAAGCACTTTTTTAGATTTACAGTTAAAACTATACTCTCAAGTTGACGCCAAAGCAACCGCTTTACTCTACGCAGCTACAGCTTTAAGGGTTTCCCAAGCACCCCAGGGATTATATCATCTCTACGGGAGTATGCAAGTTTTGAGCGATCGCCTAATCGAAGCTTTAACTAAACACGGTGGTAAACTCTATTTAGGTCATCGAGTGGAGAAAATACACAGAGAAGGTACCAAAGTAACAGGAATAACCATACGTAATCTCAAAACTCAACAAATTTGGCAAGAAAAAGCCAGTCATGTGATTGGTAACCTGACAGTCCAAAATCTAGTCCAACTAGTTAATCTCCCCAACTATCAAAAACGGGTAGCCAAACTTCCCCCCTCATCAGGAGCATTTGTTTTGTATCTAGGAGTAGAAGCAGAAGCCATACCGAGCAACTGTCCTCCCCACCTACAATTTCTCTACGATTATACAGGACCGATTGGGGAAAATAACTCTCTGTTTGTTTCCGTCAGTCAACCAGGAGACGGACGTGCACCCACGGGTAAAGCGACGATTATCGCTTCTTCCTTTACCGATGTTTCCCTATGGTGGAAAGGTAGTCAAGAAGAATATAATCAACTCAAAGAAAAATATACAGAAACAGCGATCGCTCGTTTAAGTAATTATTTTCAACTTTCTCCAGAAATGATTGTACATCAGGAAGCAGCCACACCCCGTACCTTTGCTAGATATACGGCTAGAGCTCAAGGAATAGTAGGTGGAATCGGTCAGAGAGTCAGTACTTTTGGTCCATTTGGCTTTGCTACCCGTACCCCTTTAGCTAACCTCTGGTTAGTTGGTGATTCAGTTCACCCAGGAGAAGGTACAGCAGGAGTTAGCTACTCTGCTGCTACAGTAGTTAAACAAATCTTGTCTAGTTAACAATCAACACATGGTCAAAAAAATACTAACTACCATTGGTTGGCGGGAAATTATCGCTTTACCTGAATTAAATATTCCTAAAATTAAAGCTAAAATCGATACAGGTGCCAGAACATCAGCACTTCATGCTTTCCAGATCAAGGAATTTTACCAAGATGGCAAACCGATGGTCAGTTTTCAGATTCATCCCTACCAGAAAAATAGTCGTGATACTATAAATGCAAGTGCTGAGTTGTTGGGTTATAAAGAGGTTAAAAATTCTGGGGGACACGTCCAAAATCGACCAGTAATTAGAACGAGGGTAGAAGTAAACGGAAATAGCTGGAAAATTGAGCTAACCCTAACCAATCGTGATTTAATGGGATTTCGGATGCTTTTGGGTCGACAAGCATTGCGGGGACATTTTGTTGTGGATCCAGGGCGATCGTTTCTGCTTGGTTAATCTATTTTTTTAGTTAAAGATAATGAAAATCGCTATTTTGTCACAGGATTCTAGCTTATATTCTACAAGACGTCTTAAAGAAGCAGGAGAAGCTCAAGGTCACGAAGTACAGATAATTAATTATTTGCGTTGTTATATGAACATAACCGCTCATAAACCAACGATTATGTATAAAGGTAAACCCCTAGAGGATTTTGACGCGGTGATACCTCGAATTGGTGCTTCTCGTACCTTTTATGGCACAGCAGTAGTCAGACAATTTGAAGTCATGGGGGTGTTTAGTGCTAACGATTCTCAAGCCATATCCCGGTCTAGAGACAAACTACGTTGTCTGCAGTTATTAGCTCGCAAAGGAATAGGGTTACCCGTAACAGGATGTGCCCACGCGACAGAAGATATCGATGGTTTAATTGAAAGCGTTGGGGGAGCGCCGGTAGTCATTAAACTCCTCGAAGGGACTCAAGGTATTGGGGTAGTGTTAGCGGAGACCCATCAAGCAGCCAAATCAGTAATCGAAGCCTTTCGGGGTTTAGATGCCAATATTCTGGTGCAAGAATATATCAAAGAATCTCAAGGGGCTGATATTCGTTGTTTTGTCATCGGTGATAAAGTCGTAGCTTCCATGAAACGCCAAGGATTAGAGGGAGAATTTCGTTCTAATCTGCACCGAGGCGGTAAAGCCGAAAAAATTAAACTCACACCCGAAGAAAGAAGTACAGCGGTACGAGCGGTTAAAGCCATGGGTTTAGGCGTAGCAGGAGTAGATTTATTGCGCTCTAATCACGGTGCCTTGGTTTTAGAAGTTAATTCTTCTCCAGGGTTAGAAGGAATCGAAGCAGCGACAAACATCGATGTAGCGGGTAAAATCATTGATTTTGTCACCAAAAGTGCGATCCAAGTCAAAAATCGCGCCGATTCCCAATATTAAACCTATTTTTTGTTTAAATCAGCAACACCAGCCCAAAGCATCCACAAACCAGCTAAAACTATTAATATAGCTACAATACCGAGAATGGCATCCATAATGATTAAATCTCAATGGGAATGTTTACTAGAAAATTTGGGTCAATGGCATGGTTCATTTACTCGTTTATCCCCCACAGGAGAAATAAAAGAAGACACCCCTACCATCGTATCTCTAGAGGGACTCTATGGCAATAAAACCATACATCAAGTGGTCCGCTATCTCCCTCCCCTACAACCTCCTCAAGAAACCGTACTTACCTATAGCTCTCTCAATCGTAATATCTTGTTTTGTCAAAATGGCGCTTTTTCCCAAGGTTCAATATTTTGGTCACCCTGGAGTCAATGTGGTGCGGAATTGGGCTTAATTAACGGCGATCGGCGTCTGCGCATCGTTATCTTATATAATCAAGGAGCCCAACCTACTGCTCTGACCCTGATTCGGGAAAAACTCCCCCACAGTAACCAACCGGAAAACCCCCCTTTAACCGTAGAACAACTTCTAGGTACTTGGCAAGGAACAACAACCACCATCTCTACCGACTTTAGTCAATCCCCCATCCAGACAACCCAATTAGAAATAAGCAAAATCAATCAACAATTACGTCAAAAACTGAGTTTTGCCCAAACAACCATTACTTCCCAAGCTCAGATTCAAGATAATCTGATCGATTTTGAAACTAGTAAACCACCTGTACGCCTATTGCTATTACCTGATGGCGCTTCGGTTACTTTTCCCCTAGTCATCGAATCTGGGCAATCCTTTTTTTTAGAAATAGGTTGGTTAATCCAACCCACAATGAGACAGCGATTAATCCGTAGTTATAATTCCAAGGGGGAATGGACCGGTTTAACTTTCGTCCAGGAGAGAAAAGTCTAGGACTTGATTTATCTTAAAGTTATGGCGAACAGGGAGAAGCTTATTAAAGCGTCGATATTCGGCTAGATATTGCTCTAAATCTACCAATTGGGAGAGGTTTAAACTATAGTAAATCCATTTTCCCTCTTGACGGGAGCGCAACAAACCTGCTTCTTTAAGGGTTTTTAGGTGAAAAGAGAGTTTGGATTGCTTAAGATTGAGGCGATCGGCTAATTCACAGACACATAATTCTCCCGATTTGAGTAATTCCAGAATCTGTAAACGAATCGGTTCGGAAAGAGCATGAAAACCTTTTAATATACTACTGTTTTGCATCAATTGTCGTTAATTTAAGTTTAACTCTCTTACTTAAGTTTAAGACAAAGTTAAGAAAGGAGTTAGGGGTTCGGGGGTTAGTGTTTAGTCTAAGGGTCCCTACTTACTTGATTTTTAAGATAGTTAAGAAACTCAATCAGTTCTTGATCCGATAATAAATGACGGGATTTTTTGCCGTAGGTTTTGAGTAAATAATCTTTTCCTTGATCTCTTGTCCACGCTAAACGTTCCATCTGTAAATTAATCTCAGCGATGATGTCGGCGACAAAATCTCCCCCACTAGGGATAAAGGTTTCCTTTGGGGTAGTCTCTACAGGGGAAATGGGTGGGGTAGGGTTTGTCTCTACAGGGGAATTAGGTGGGGGAGGGGAGGGAGGAGAAACTTTGACTGTTGCTTCAGATTTGGGGAGAGGAAAATCTACAAGAGCAAAAGCTCTCTCTCTAGCTCTATCTTCAGCTAATTCTACGGTTTCTGCTCCTGCTAAAGCTGTAGCGAGAATTTTTCCCTCTGATTCTAGGGTAACTTTGACGATATATTTACCATGTTTAGTGCTGACTAGCTCACTGATGATGCTACCTTGGGGATATTGACAGCGAAATTGATTAATCATAACTATCTGTTTTTGTAGTAGTCATAAAGACTTAATTTAGGTTAAAATTGTTAAGAAACTTTTAGTTTAATTTTTGTATGTCTCTTCCTATTCGCAACGTTGCTATCATTGCTCACGTTGACCATGGCAAAACTACTCTAGTCGATGCTCTCTTAAAACAGTCTGGGATTTTCCGTGAAGGGGAAGAAATCCCCACCTGTGTCATGGATTCTAATGACTTAGAAAGAGAACGGGGTATTACTATTTTAGCAAAAAACACGGCAGTTCGTTATAAAGATATTCTTATTAATATCGTTGATACTCCTGGACACGCAGATTTTGGGGGAGAAGTAGAACGAGTTTTGGGGATGGTGGATGGTTGTCTTCTCATTGTCGATGCTAATGAAGGACCAATGCCCCAAACTCGGTTTGTCCTAAAAAAAGCCCTCGAACAAGGCTTAAGACCGATTGTGGTGATTAATAAAATAGATCGCCCTAACGCCGACCCCAATATAGCTATAGATAAGGTTTTTGACCTGTTTGTCGAATTGGGTGCAGATGATGATCAATGTGATTTTGTGACCTTATTCGCTTCTGGTTTAGCTGGGTTTGCCAAAAATCATTTAGACGAGGAAGGCAAAGATATGCAGCCTCTGTTTGAAGCTATCTTACAACACGTTCCCCCACCAGCAGGCGATCCTAGTAAACCCTTACAATTACAAGTTACTACATTAGATTACTCGGATTATCTAGGACGCATTGTAATTGGGAGAATTCATAATGGCACAATCCGCGCCAATCAACAAGCCACCTTAATTAAAGATCATACCCAAATAATTAAGGGAAAAATTAGTAAATTGTTGGGTTTTGAAGGTCTGCAAAGAGTAGAACTCACCGAAGCTAGTGCGGGTAATATCGTAGCTGTAGCTGGTTTTGCTGAGGCGAATATCGGTGATACGATTACTTGTCCGGATGAACCACAAGCATTACCCTTGATTAAGGTGGATGAACCTACCCTGCAAATGACTTTCTCGGTTAATGATTCTCCTTTCGCCGGACAAGAGGGTACTTTTGTGACCTCTCGACAAATACGCGATCGCCTAATGCGAGAATTAGAAACTAACGTAGCTTTAAGGGTAGAAGATGGGGATTCTCCTGAACAATTCCTCGTCTCAGGACGTGGCGAACTGCATTTAGGGATTTTAATCGAAACCATGCGCCGTGAGGGTTACGAGTTCCAAGTGTCCCAACCTCAGGTTATCTATCGGGAAGTCAGCGGTCAACCCTGTGAACCTTTTGAATATCTAGTCTTAGACGTTCCTGATGAAGCGGTAGGTTCTTGTATCGAACGTCTCGGACAACGGAAAGGGGAAATGCAGGATATGCAAGCAGGAGGTAACGGACGTACTCAGTTAGAGTTCGTTGTTCCCGCTAGGGGTTTAATCGGTTTCCGAGGAGATTTTATCCGCATCACTCGTGGTGAAGGAATTATGAACCACAGTTTCTTAGAATATCGTCCTCTCTGTGGTGAGGTGGAAACTCGTTACAATGGCACAATTATTGCTATTGAAGAGGGTGTGGCTACTTTTTATGCTCTTAAAAATGCTGAGGATCGCGGTGTTTTCTTTATTACCCCTGGAACGAAAGTCTATAAGGGGATGATTATTGGAGAACATAACCGTCCCCAAGATTTAGAACTCAATGTCTGTAAGACTAAACAGTTAACTAACCATCGTTCCGCTACTGGGGATGAGTTGGTACAATTACAAGCACCTGTGGAAATGACTTTAGAAAGAGCTTTAGAATACATTGGTTCTGATGAATTGGTGGAGGTTACCCCTGAATCTATACGTTTACGCAAGGTGAAAAGTAAGAAGTTAGCTAAACGCTAAAATTAGGGGCGCTCATCAAAAGCGCCCCTTAAGCAAAACCTGCACTCTGAACAAGTTACTGTCATAATCTCAGATGCTTCAGCTATTGGTTATTTAATTTTAGTCAATTTTTGAAATATAAAAGGGATAAATAAAGTTAGGGGTTAAGGTAGAATGGAGGAATTAATTCTCCTTCCCCCTACTTCAACAAATAACTCTTGCTCAAAAGGTAAGTTCTAAGATTAGATATCGCCTCTGATTTCTTCCACGATCCCATCGCGCATAACTAATTCTATATTCATTTTATTAACGAGATTATCGCCTTTTTCTACCCTAAAGAAACTTTCTAATTGAGCTTGTCTAACTTCTGTATTTAACTCGCACATTTGCGCTTGTTGCATTTGTTGGAGAACTTGGTTTTTTTTCTGCAGTATTTGATTTCTTTGTTCGTTAATTTGTGCTTGAAGGTTTTGCCATTGGGGATTGGTCTGGGGATTGGTGACAGTAGGT
>CALGKL010000342.1 GCA_937930495.1 uncultured Gloeocapsa sp. | reverse complement strand
GCGGAAAAACATCGCAAAGTCGCCGCGGAACTCGGTGCTAGTGGTTATCTGACTAAACCCTGTACCGATAAAGATCTCCTCGATTCAGCCCAACGCATGATCGCCGGCGAAAAACTCATGAGTAAAAAAGCTCATGCTTCTGGTTCGAGTGGGGCACAATCAGGACAAAAAGTAGAAATGACCGCTTTGATTATCGACGACTCGGTAGTTGTCCGTGAAATGCTCTCTATGACCTTTAAAAAATCAGGTTATCGTGTGGAACAAGCTAGAGATGGTCAAGAAGCTTGGGAAAAATTGCGCGCCGGATTACCCTGTAATATTATCTTCTGTGATATCGAAATGCCTCGGATGAATGGTTTAGAATTACTCTCTCGTCTTCAAGAAGATAATCAACTCAGCACAATTCCAGTAGCGATGATTACCTCTAGGGGAGCAGAAAGACACCGTAAAATTGCCGCTGAATTAGGCGCAAAAGCTTATTTTACTAAACCATACATCGAAGAAGAGTTGTTAGATGCCGCTAAACGCATGATTCAAGGAGAAGTTTTTCTCAAAGAATCCGAAACCGTTTAATTAATACACCAGACGAGCTCCTGTCAAGGGATTGTCTAGAGGTTTTTTGAGGGTTTTATAATATAAACTGGAAAGGAATGCTAAAAACAAGATCAATTACAACTATATGAGTAACTCTGTCATCCGAGCCTTTTTTTTAGGAAAAGCTTTAGCTGAAACTCTAAGTCAAAAATTAGAAGAAACCTTGAGTAATATACTCAGTGATTTAGGTAAATTTGATGCTGAACAAAGAGAAAATCTGCGTCAATTTACCAATGAAGTAATGGCTAAAGCAGAGAGAGAATGGACTGCCCAAGGAATAGTCACCTCGACAAGTTCCTCAGAGTATTCTGAGGATATACAAGAAACCATCGATGAACTAAGGGCAGATATAGCTCGTCTGAGAGCAGATCTAAAAAACTACAGTAGTCAAAATCTGTAAAATTGACTTAGACCAATTTATCTAAAATATATACCCAAGTGTCTGCTTTTTCTGAAAACTTTAACAATTCCTTTGCTTCTAGCTCTATGACTACTGTGACTCCCTTGGAAAAAGGGAAAGCAACCTACCGCTGGAATCAAGAAAACTATTCCCGTAATCGTCGTCGTTTGGATATTTGGGTGTTTGTCTTGACCCTTTTGTTCAAATTATGGCGCAATAGCAAAAAATGGACTTACTTCCTAGAAGGTGGTTATAGTCCCGAAAAGCTGAAAGCCCGTCAAAAGATCCAAGCAGTCTGGATTAGAAAAACCATACTGGAATTAGGACCGACTTTTATTAAGGTGGGGCAACTATTTTCCACTAGGGCTGATTTATTCCCTGCTGAGTATGTAGATGAACTCTCAAAACTACAAGATCAAGTACCCGCTTTTAGCTATGAGCAGGCAAGTGCAATTATTACTAAAGACTTAGGTAAATCTATTCCGCAATTATTCAGTAATTTTGACCCTACCCCTCTAGCTGCTGCTAGTTTAGGACAGGTACATAAAGCTCAATTACACAATGGGGAGGAAGTAGTAGTAAAAATTCAGCGTCCTGGATTGCAAAAACTGTTCACTATCGATTTAGCTATTCTCAAAAAAATTGCCCAATATTTCCAAAACCATCCACGCTGGGGAAAAGGGAGAGACTGGAATGGTATCTATGAAGAATGTTGCAAAATACTTTGGGAAGAAACCGATTATCTTAACGAAGGACGCAACGCTGATACCTTTAGACGTAATTTCCGTGGGGAAACTTGGGTAAAAGTACCTAAAGTTTACTGGCGCTATACCTCCCCAAGAGTTTTAACCCTAGAATACGTCCCAGGGATTAAAATTAGTCACTATGAAGCCCTAGAAGCCGCAGGATTAGATCGCAAACGTCTAGCTAAATTAGGCGCCCAAGCCTATTTACAACAATTACTTAATGATGGTTTCTTTCACGCTGACCCCCATCCTGGTAACCTGGCAGTGAGTACCGATGGAGCCCTGATTTTTTATGATTTTGGGATGATGGGGCAAATTAAAAGCAATGTGCGTGAACAATTGATGCAAACTTTGTTTGGCATTGCTGAAAAAAACGCCGATCGCGTCGTTCGCTCGCTGATTGATTTGGGAGCTTTAGCTCCGGTGGGGGATATTGGACCAGTCCGGCGTTCGATCCAGTTTATGCTGGATAATTTTATGGATAAACCCTTTGAAACTCAATCAGTAGCAGCTATTAGCGAGGATTTGTATGAGATAGCCTATGATCAACCCTTTCGCTTTCCGGCAACTTTTACCTTTGTGATGAGGGCTTTTTCTACTCTAGAAGGAGTAGGTAAAGGGTTAGATCCTGAGTTTAATTTTATGGAGGTAGCGCAACCTTTCGCTTTAGAAATTATGACCAATGCTAATGGGAAAAACGGTAATAGCTTAAGTAGTACTATTTTCGATGAAATCGGTAGACAAGCAGCACAAGTAAGTACCACCGCTTTAGGTTTACCAGGAAAAATAGAGGAGACAATCGAAAAATTAGAACGAGGTGATGTATTAGTTAGGGTTCGCTCCCAAGAAAGCGATCGCCTGTTACGTCGTCTCGGTCTGATTCAATTGAGTAATAACTATACCATCTTGACTAGCGCATTTGTTTTAGCGGCGACTATTCTCTTAGTCAATGGATATGTGAAAATAGCAATAGCGGCGATTTTAATAGCGATAGGACCAGCTCTGGCTTTGTTTCGTATCCTCAGACGGATCGACCGCTTAGATCGTATGTTCCAGTAAGAAAGAGAATAGCTTATGAAACTTGGTTTCACAGGGAAATCAGACCCTGGGCTTGTACGCTCAGTGAATCAGGATAGTTATCATATTGATGATCCTCAGGGGCGTTTTTTTATAGTGGCTGACGGGATGGGAGGACACGCAGGAGGACAAGAGGCGAGTGCAATCGCTATTGATACTATCCAAAGCTATCTAGAACAACATTGGCACGAGTCCATCTCTACAGATACTTTGTTAACCAATGCCATAGAGGTAGCTAATCAAAATATTCTCCAAGATCAGTCTAAACATCCCGAAAGGGCTGATATGGGTACTACCTTGGTTCTTTTGGTCTTTCGGGAAGAGCAAACCTGGGTAGCCCATATCGGCGACTCTCGTCTCTATCGCTTACGTGCTTCTCATTTAGAACAGTTGACCGAAGACCATACCTGGGTAGCTAAAGCGATCAAAGCAGGAGATTTAACTAAAGAAGAGGCGAAAATGCACCCCTGGCGCCACGTTTTGTCTCAATGTCTCGGACGTCGAGATATCTGTCAAATCGATCTTGAACCTATAGAAGTATCACCTGGCGATCGCTTCTTACTCTGTAGTGATGGTTTAACTGAAGAAGTTCCCGACGAGTTAATCAGTAAATTACTGACTCACACTTTAGGAGAAGCGGCGGAAATGCTCGTTGATGAAGCTAAAAAAGCAGGAGGTTCAGATAATATTACTGTAGTTCTCATTGAAGCGAGTAACTGAATCATGGATAAAGTGATTCCGATTCTTTCTCCTGAAGAAATTCGTCGCACTATTACTCGTCTTGCTTCTGAAGTGGTAGAAAAGTCCGGGGATCTCTCTGATCTAGTTTTACTAGGTATTTATACCAGGGGAGTTCCCCTAGCTCAACTACTAGCACAGCAAATTCGCACTTTAGAACAGGTAGATGTAGCAGTAGGTGCATTAGATATTACTTTTTATCGGGATGATTTAGACCAAATTGCCCTGAGAACACCAGCTAAAACTGATATTCCCTTTGATCTAACTCAAAAAAAGGTAGTTTTAGTCGATGATGTAATTTATAAAGGGCGAACTATTCGCGCTGCTCTTAACGCCGTGACCGAATATGGTCGCCCCTCAATTATTCGTCTTTTGGTCTTGGTAGATCGAGGACATCGCGAATTGCCAATTCATCCTGATTTTACCGGTAAAATGCTGCCAACGGCTACTGAAGAAAAAGTCAAAGTGTATCTAGAAGAAGTCGATGGGAGAGATGCAGTAGAGTTAATTAAAGCTTTTTGAGTTTGACTGATATCTGTTTTCAGTATTAGGCAAATCTAGACCAATTTAGATTAGGATAAAAATGCTCCTGATTTTTTTAGATTGCAACTATGGATAATCCCTCTTTACGTAGAGAACCTCGTTATGAACCCGCAGCGGTAATCCCTTTGAAAAACGAATCAAGTTTATTAGATTGGTTAAAACAAACTGGACGTCTCAAATATAGAGAACACAATAAAGAAACAGAACTAGAATTACTAGAACAAGATGAAGAAATAGCAGAACTCATCGATGTAGATGATTATACCGATGACTTTGATACGGATACGGAAGATTTAGAAGATTTAGAAGATTAGGAATACACGTGGAGACAAAATCTCTAACCCCCCTGAATGGGTTGACACTCTCGATTTTACTAGGTTTAGGGTTAAGTTTAACCGTCATCGGTTTTTCCCTAACCAGCATTTATCCTCTGATTATTAGTGCTACAGTTAGTGGCATATTTGGTTACATAGTCGTGCCGATTTTGCAACGTCTCAAAGCAGGACAAGTAATCCAAGAAGATGGACCGAAAACACATCTGCTCAAAGCCGGGACACCCACAATGGGGGGTATCTTTTTTGTCCCTGTGGCGATCGCCCTATCTCTAATTTTAACCCCTGTGACTCGAGAATTAATCGCAATTTCCCTGGTTACTCTTGGTTATGGATTGGTGGGGTGGTTAGACGATTGGCAAATATTAAAACAACAGTCTAATCAAGGAATCTCACCTCGGCAAAAATTAGGACTGCAAATAGCGATCGCCATTATTTTCTGTATCTGGTTAATCATGACTCAACCAGAGGAAATAACCAATATACCCCTACCAGGTAAGATTGTACTGTCCCTAGGTATCTGGTTTTGGCCTTTGGCGGTATTTGTGATGGCCGCCGAAAGCAACGCTACTAATCTCACCGACGGTGTAGATGGTTTAGCAGCAGGCACAAGTGCGATCGCCTTTGGCACATTAGGTTTGATTATTAACTCGACTCATCCGAGTCTGGGTATTTTTGCTTTCAGTTTCGCCGGTGCTTGTCTAGGATTTTTGGTTCATAATCACCACAAAGCTAAAGTGTTTATGGGTGATACTGGCTCCTTAGCCTTAGGAGGTGCTTTAGGTGCCTTAGGACTATTGACTAATCAACTCTGGGCTTTACTAATCGTCAGTGGTATTTTCTTAGTCGAATCCCTCTCGGTTATCGCCCAAGTCAGTTATTATAAAGCTACTAAAGGACCAGAGGGAAAAGGTAAACGTCTTTTCAAAATGGCGCCGTTGCATCATCATTTAGAATTAAGTGGTTGGTCAGAAACCGAGGTAGTCGGTTTTTTTTATTTAATTAATTTTTGTCTGGGTTTACTATTATTAATTTTTAATCAAGGAGGTTGAGATTAGGTGAGACATTCCCATAATCGCGATCGCTTTTACTTATTTTTTGAATTTCTTGTTTAATTTGTTCTAAATCGATATAGCGATCGGCTACATTAATCAAACAATCACTGGTCATCGAACGTAAACTAACTACCTCTACTCTAGCACCGCGATAACTGACCGCGTCAACTGCATAGGCTAAGTCCCCATCACCACTGACCAAAACCGCTGTATCATAACTCCCCACCAAAGCCATCATATCGACGGCTATTTCTACATCTAGATTAGCTTTTTTTGAACCATCGGGTAATTGGACTAAATCTTTAGCAATGACTCGATAACCGTTACGTCGCATCCATAAGAGAAAACCTTGTTGTTTCTCATTAGTCGGATCTACTCCAGTATAAAAGAAAGAACGCAGTAATTTAGAACTCGCTGTTAAACAGTGTAATAATTTACTGTAATCTATCTCCACACCCAGTTGTAAAGCGGCGTAAAATAAATTAGATCCATCGATAAATATAGCAACCCGTCCACGATTTTCTAACACCTGTTTAGGAGAGAAGATCGGGTCACTTTCAAAATTATCCCACATTTTATTATTCCTTGTTTGTTAAAGATATTAAATTGTTTTGTTTGTTTAACTAGGTATTTCAATTCTGGCAAAAATAGGTTTAGGTTTACTCAAATTGTCATTAACTCTTAAACTTCCCCATTGTCTATGTTGTTGATGATTAGTAAGTTGATTGATTAAATTTTTATCATTAAAGTCAATAAGAAAGCCAAGTTGTTCATAAATTGCGTTAGAAAGATTTGGGATAATAGGAGATAATAAATAAGCGGCTAACCGAATTGACTCTAAAACGCTATACAAGACTATTTCTACTTCCCGTTGTTCTCCCTGTTTATATAATTGCCAAGGTGCGGTCTCATCGATATACTTATTACTAGCACGAATTAGATTAAAAATCTGTTCACAACCTTGGTTAAAATTGAGAAGTTCGTACAGTGTAAATACCGATTGACTTAAATCTACACCTAGTCTTTTTAAAGGATTATTGTCCAAGATATCTTCACCTGTTACAGATAGTTGTTGATTAGGACAATATTTATTAAACATTCCTAGGGTTCGATTCAGTAAATTCCCCAAGTCATTAGCTAAATCAGCGTTAACTATATTGATAAAACGAGTTTCGTTAAAATCCCCGTCTTTTCCTAATTCTATCTCTTTTAGAAAATAATAGCGTACTGCATCAGAACCATAACGATCTACTAAGTCAAAAGGATCGAGAGTATTACCTAAACTTTTGCCCATTTTTTGCCCATCTTTGGTTAAAAAGCCGTGACCAAAAACCCTTTTGGGAAGGGGTAAACCAGCAGAAAGTAACATTGCTGGCCAATAAATAGCGTGAAAACGTAAAATATCTTTACCAATCAGATGCAGATCAATCGGCCACCAATAAGCTACAGCATTTTCTAAGGTGGGTTCATCCCCGGGATTGAGTAAAGCGGTCACGTATCCTAATAAAGCGTCAAACCAAACGTAGATAGTCTGTTGGGGATCTGTAGGTACAGGAAATCCCCATTCTAGGTTAAGACGAGATATGGAGAAGTCTTGTAAACCTTGTTTAACAAAATTTAATACTTCGT
Organism: uncultured Gloeocapsa sp.; assembly: GCA_937930495.1. Taxonomy (GTDB): domain Bacteria; phylum Cyanobacteriota; class Cyanobacteriia; order Cyanobacteriales; family Gloeocapsaceae; genus Gloeocapsa. The sequence goes on along the minus strand of CALGKL010000342.1, from coordinate 551 downwards.
TACGCCTACTTACTGGTTGAATAAAATCCGGGTTTTCTTGATAAAAATTTTCTAACTTTTCTTGGTATTTAGAGAGTCGAAAAAAATAATTTTGCTCATCTCGCCATTCTGCTTGTTTATTGGTGTGAATTGGGCAATAATGATCCTCTAACAATTCTCGTTCTTCTTTAAATTCTTCACAAGCAACACAGTACCAACCCTGTTGTCGATCCTGATAGATATCTCCTTGATCCCAAACCCGTTGAAAAAATTCGGTCACTATTTGTTGATGAGCCTTAGCTGTGGTACGACTAAAGCGATCGTATTGTATATTTAATTTCGACCACAGTTCTAAAAAACTGGTGATAATCTCATCGCAATGTTGTTGGGGTGCAATTCCCCTTTCTGCTGCTGTTCGCTGGATTTTTTGACCATGTTCATCTGTCCCGGTGATTAAGAGTACTTGATTACCAAGGAGGCGTTGATAACGAGCTACAGCATCTGCTATTATAGTAGTATAAGCACTGCCAATGTGGGGAACATCGTTAACATAGTATAAAGGAGTGGTTAAA
>CALGKL010000341.1 GCA_937930495.1 uncultured Gloeocapsa sp. | reverse complement strand
TAAATAGAATTATCTAAAAATATTTTCATGGGATTAGAAATTTTACAAACACAACCTATTTTAGCTCGTCTATTACTCCCTTTATGGCGTTGGGACGCTCATCAAAAATTTAAACGCTCGCATTATTTTATCAAACCTAGTGACCAGATATTAGAATTAGGTTGTGGATTGGGAACAGTCACAGATTATTTTCAAAAACAAGGATTAACAATAACACCAATTGATATTAAAAACTTAAGCTTATTTCCTAACATTAAGCCAATAGTTTATGATGGTAAAAATATTCCTTTTGCTGATCAAACCTTTGAGATAGTTCTCTTACTAACAGTTTTACATCATACATTGGATGTTGTTAGTATTTTACGTGAAGCTCAACGTGTTAGTCATAAAATGATCATTATTGAGGATATTTATGAGCATAAATTGCAACAATATTTAACTTATATAGTCGATAGTTTAATTAATTTTGAGTTTCAAGGACACCCTCATAATAATCGCACAGATTCTCAATGGCAAGAGCTTTTTAAGGATTTAAATCTTAAGCTTAATTATACCTATAGTTATTCTTTTTTATACTGTTTTAAACAAGTTATTTATGTCTTAGATTGTTAATTGAGATCCGATTATCCTATCATAATCTCTGCTCAGGCGATCGCCTTTTGACTGGATACAAGAATAAAATCTAGGCTAAGTCTAAGTTTCAAGCCTTTTTTTGCTTTAGTTATGGCTCTCTCGGCATTATGGGGTTAATTGTATCTAAAGTTACACTTTTTTCTATGGCAAGAGTGCCTCTAATCAATAAGTGAAAGCTTATCACCATAGATACACCGAGAGCCTAATTTTCCATACTCTTGTCGTGTTTAAGTTACTATTCAAAAAATTCCCCCCTTAAAAAAGGGGGGTTAGGGGGGATCCCCATAGGGGCAGGTTTTTTACAAAGAGCTTATAGTAAGGATGAGACTGCGCAGACAAGGGGGGAAAGTGGACTCTAGAAGTATATGTATTTAATTATTACAATCTTAAAAATGTCCTAAGCGGGGGGCGTACTGCTATAGAGGTAATTATGACAAATTCCTTAAAACAGATCCTTCTTAATCCTTTTTAGGAATCCTCGTCATGAGCATAACGTCTATAGAGGAAATCAAGAGCATAATTGCGCAATTCGTAATAAAGAGGATCTTCGGCGAGACGATCGCGGTTGCGGGGACGAGAAAAGGGAATATCGATAATTTCCCCAATTTTAGCAGCAGGACCATTGGTCATCATCACCAGGCGATCGCTTAAAAATAAAGCTTCGTCGATATCATGGGTAACCATCAACACAGTTAAACGATGTTGTTGCCAAATTTTAATCAATTCTTCTTGTAACTCTTCCTTAGTAATCGCGTCTAAAGCGCCAAAAGGTTCATCGAGGATGAGAACTTGGGGACAAATAGCCAAAGCGCGAGCGATCGCCACTCTTTGTTTCATCCCTCCCGACATTTGTGCTGGTTTTTTAGAAGATGCTTCTGTCAAACCTACCATAGCGAGATGTTCTTCAACTATAGCCACCTTATCAGCTTTAGACTTACCGGGGAAGACGCTATTGACCGCGAGATAGACATTATCAAAAGCGGTTTTCCAAGGAAGTAAAGCATAATTTTGAAAAACCATCATGCGATCGGGACCTGGTTGAGTTACTAAGACGTTATCTACCGTCACTTTTCCCGAACTCGGTCGATTAAATCCTGACACCATATTTAGGAGAGTCGATTTACCACACCCAGAATGTCCGATAAAACAGACGAATTCTCCCAGGGCGATCGTGAGATTAATTCGATCTAAAACAGGGTAAGGACCATTAGGAGTCAGATAAACCTTAGAAACATCCTCAATAACGAGAAAATTATCTTTTTTTTGGGAATTTATTTGATTATAAGCTTGCACTTGCGTCATCTGTTTTGCTTATTAACTAAATTATTTTTTCTCTATAGCGGTAACTAAAGGGATTTCTTGAACCGAGAATTCACGACAAATATTGAAGCGTTGTAGATAACCCACAGGATCATCAGGATTAAAGACCATACCGTCAAAAAGCTTGATCTGACTGCGATTAGGTTGAAGATTAGGTAAATCTAACTGACGACAAGCTTCGCTATACAAATCTGTACGTCTAACCCTAGTAATTACCTCTTGCCAATTTTTAGGAAAAGGAGTGTATCCCCAACGAGCTAATTGAGTTAGAATCCATAAAGCCTCTGTTTCACTAGGATAAGTACTTTGTTCTACGAAAAACTGATGAAAACGATACAGAGGGACGGGTTCGCGCTCTCGTCCATAATAATAGGGATCGATAAAGCCAGGACGAGTATATTCCGATGCGGGACCTAGATATTCAGGTTTAATTAGTAAATCTAAAATCTCTTGACGGTTACGAGGATCATCGCAATATTCACAAGCGCGTAAAAGGGCTTTAATTAAAGCTAGATGAGTTTGGGGGTATTTAGCCACCCAATCCTCTCTGACTCCTAAGACTTTTTCGGGATGACCATTCCAGATATCTAAATCTGTAGCGATGACAAAACCGAGATTCTGATTTACGGCTAGAGAATTCCAGGGTTCACCTACGCAATAACCATCGATATTACCCGCTTTGAGACTGTGTACCATTTGGGAAGGTGGAATGACTAGCAGATTAACATCCTGATCGGGGTCAATTTCTCCTGATGCTAACCAATAGCGTAAGAGTAGATTGTGCATCGACGCGGGGTGTACCATCCCGAAAGAGTGGATAGTATCGGGTGTTTTACTGATGGCTGCTTTTAAATCCCTGACGTTATCAACTTGGCTAAATTTATTACTCAGGGTAATAGCGTTACCATTACGACTCAAGACCATGGCGCTAACCATGGGGATAGGTTGAGATCTACCGGCGCCAATCGTCATCCCCAGAGGCATTCCGGCGACCATTTGGGCAGCATCTAAACGTCCTTCGGCTACACCTTTGGCGATCGCCTTCCAACTTGGTTCACGACTGAGAGTAACTTGAAACAAACCCTCTTCTTGAAAGAAACCCTTTTCTAAGGCTACGACTAGGGGAGCGCAATCAGTTAAGGGGATAAACCCTAATTGCAGATTGATTTTTTCTAATCCACCAGCTGCTGTTGCTACTTGAGGGATACCCACTTTTTGACGAGAACGTTTTTGTTGTTGTAGGAAATAAACTATTTCTCCTCTGAGGGCGTAATAACTAGGATGATTAACCACTTCTAGACGGTGACGGGGATGAGGTATAGGTACTTCTAGGATTTGTCCGATCTGGGCTTCTGGTCCTGTGGTTAACATGACTACGCGATCGGATAGTAATAAAGCCTCATCCACATCGTGAGTTACCATGATGCAAGTCACGTTATTTTCTTGGACTATTTCGGCTAATTTTTGTTGCAGATTGCCTCTAGTTAAAGCGTCTAAAGCGCCAAAAGGTTCATCTAGTAACAGTACTTTAGGACGTATAGCTAAAGCGCGGGCGATCGCCACTCTTTGTTTCATTCCCCCAGACAATTCCCTGGGGTATTTATGGGCTGCGTGTTGTAATCCTACCAACTGGATATGATGTTCAACGATACCTTTTCTTTCTCCTTTAGGTAGGTGTCTCATGACCCGATTAACCGCCAAAGCGATATTTTGTCTTACTGTTAACCAAGGTAATAGAGAGTAGTTTTGAAAGACTACCATGCGCTCGGGACCTGGTCCGCGTACTTCTTTTCCTTCGAGGATTACTCCTCCTTCCGTAGGTTGATCCAATCCAGCGATGATATTAAGTAGAGTTGATTTACCACATCCTGAGTGACCAATCAGAGAGATAAATTCACCTTGATTAATCTTTAAATCGATATTTTTGAGAGCAATATAATTACCACCATCAGCCATTGGAAAAACGCGATGTACGTGGTCTATATCTATAAGTGGAAGCATAAATTTTTACCTACTTTATTTATCACTAGCGACTATGAAATTACCCAATAAACCAACCAACCTATCTAATAACAATCCCACCAAGCCTACGTAGAGTAAAGCGATAATAATTTGACTCATTTTCGAACTATTATAAGCATCCCAAATAAAGAAACCTATGCCTACTCCACCGACTAACATTTCTGCGGCAACAATTGCTAACCAGGATAAACCTATCCCGATTCTTAAACCCGTAAATATGTAGGGAAGGGAAGCGGGTATGAGAATATTTAAAAAATACTCTACTTTAGATAATTTGAGAACTTTAGCCACATTTTGATAATCTTGGGGTATTTGTTGAACGCCAACCGTTGTGTTAATAATTATTGGCCAAATTGCGGTGATAAAAATCACAAAAATTGCCGAAGGTTCCGATTGTCTCAAAGCCGCTAAAGAAATAGGTAACCAAGCTAGAGGGGGAATAGTTCTTAAGACCTGGAAAATTGGGTCTAACGCATCATAAACTAGGGAAATGCTTCCAATTAAAATCCCCAATATTATCCCTACTATAGCTGCTAAAGAAAAACCAATAGCAACCCTTTTTAAACTAGCTAATATTTGCCAGAATAATCCTTTATCTGTGCCACCATTATCGAAAAATGGGTTAATAATCAAAGGATTAAAAGTTTCTTTAATCACTGTAATCGGGGAAGGAAGATTAGGTTTTTCTCCCATAGTTAGTAGCTGCCAAATTGCTAATAAAACTAAAATTGCAACAAGAGGAGCAATAATTTTTTGCCGATTCTGAACAAACAAACTGACAATTTTGTTAGGCTTTTTTCTGGTTAAAACAGTGGTCATCTATCTGA
>CALGKL010000340.1 GCA_937930495.1 uncultured Gloeocapsa sp. | reverse complement strand
TACGATGATTACAGTTCCGGTAACCAGTTGTGGTCAGAATTGTAAAAAAATTGGCAAATTGTGTCATGCAAATGGGGAAACATTTCTTTTGTTTCCCCATTTTTTTAGTAAATTAATTTTCCTCTTTTATTAATATAACGACATTGACCACCCAAAACAACTTCAGCGATCCCATTGACAAAGTGAGCAGCAAAATCAAAACGAGGTTCAACGATAATTTGTCCTAATTTATTAATATAACCCCAAAGATTGTTTTTTTTCACCGCTGCGAGTCCTTCGGAAAAGCCATAAGCCCAATCAAATTGTGGTTCGATGGCTACTGTACCTGATGTATTAATATAACCCCATTTTTCTCCTGTAATCAAAAGACCGAGAAATTTAGTTTCCATCTTAACAGGGGCTAAACCTTCAAAGAAGTCTAAAGCGTCGAGATACTGGGGTTGAATGACAATATTACCCTCGGTATTGATATAACCCCAGAGCTGATTAATTTTTACTGCTGCTAAACCGCTAGAAAAATTACGACCATTATCTCTGGGGGGAATAACTACCTTACCAATTTTATCGATATAACCCCATTTGTTATTAATTTTTACTTTAGCAAAGCCTTCGGCAAAACTGCTCACTTCGTCGAATTGAGGTTCAATTACTATATTACCCTGTTGGTCGATATAACCCCAACTCATCCCCAGACGGATTGCTGCTAATCCTTCTTTAAAGTCATAGACATCGTTAAATTCAGGATTAATGACTATTTCTCCATAGGTATTAATATAACCCCATTTGGATTGTAATAAGTACCATTTACTTTGTTTAAAAGAGGCTAAACCTTCGGAGAAATTACCCACGCTATCGAATTGAGGAGGAATTTGTAACTTACCTTCGTGGTTGATAAATCCCCATTGACGACCTATTTTAACCGCGGCTAATCCTGAATCGGTAAAATGTGTAGCCTTATCGAACTCTAAACCAATAATCAGTTTTCCTTCAGGGTTGATGTAACCGTATTTTTGATCGATTTCTACTAGTCTTGGGAGTATTGAGGGGATAGGAGTAGCGGGTTTGGTGGCTTTGGTGAGGGGGAGTTTAACTAAGGTTAAGTCTTTTAAGACCTCCTGGGGATGTTGATAGCGTTTTTTTAACGCCATGGCGATCATTTTGTTGAGGATGTGTTGGAGTTGTGGGCTAATGGGAGTAGTCAGATAATGTTGCCATACCCAATCGTTTTCATTAGGGTCAAAAAGTTCCAGGGTATCTATTTGGGTGAGTAAATGGAGACAGGTAACCCCTAGACTATAGATATCACTAGCAAAGGTGGGTTTTCCTAAAGCTTGTTCTGGGGCTGTATAACCTGGTGTACCGATGATTGTCCCAGTTTTAGCTAATAGAGTTTTCGTGGCGAGTTTAGCGGCGCCAAAATCCACCAAGACTAATTGATGATCGCTTTTCCGTCTGATGATATTTTCGGGTTTGATGTCTCTATGTATAACGTTGTGGTTATGAATGAATTCTAAAACGGGTAAGAGACTTTCTAGTATTTGTTTAATCTCTGTTTCGGAAAAGGGACCATTTTGGGCTAATTCAGCAGCTAAATTTTGTCCATCGATGAATTCCTGAATCAGATAGAGATGTTTTTCTTGTTCAACGTGGGCGAGGAGTTTGGGGATTTGGGGATGTTCTCCTAGTTTATCTAATTGGTGGGCTTCCTGGTCAAAAAGTTGTTTGGCTTTATCGATTTCCGAGGGATTGAGAATGTCTGGTAAAAATTGTTTAATCACGCAAGGGGGTTGAGAGGGTATATCTAAATCAAGGGCTAAAAAAGTTCGTCCAAATCCTCCCTGGGCGATTAATTTTTGAGCTAGATAACGGTCTTTTAGGGTTAGTTTGGCGCCACAATTTTGACAAAAGCTATTTTTACGGGGGTTTTGGGGTTTTTGACAGTGGGGATTGAGACAATAGCTCATAATCAGCTACTATGGTTTTTGGGTTGACGCATTAATAAAAAGCTGATAGTCAGAGTTGTTAAAGCCACAGTCATGAACACCGGTAAATTTAACCATTGACTTTCCGCTGCTACTGTCAAACCTGATATTTCCATTATCGTTAGTAAAGTAGCCGGAATAGCGATCGCCAAGAGTAAACTAGCAACTATCACTCGAGCAGGTTTCATAGTCTGACCCAGGTTGGGCTAAAATAGAGATCCTGGTTAGATTATAGCGAAAAAATTATGATTAAAAGAGTAGGCGTGATCGGAGGTGGGCAATTAGCCTCGATGATGCTACCTGCGGCGGCCAAATTAGGTTTAGAATTAATTGTCCAAACCCCAAATCCAGATGATCCTGCTGCTCTTGCGGGGACAAAAGTAGTTTTAGGGGCTATAGATGACGTCATGACTACAGCTAAATTAGCTAGTCTAGCTGAGGTAATCACCTTTGAAAATGAGTTTGTTAACTTACAAGGGTTACAATCTCTAGCTAGTCTTGGTGTTAATTTTTCTCCAGGTCTGACTAGTTTAGCACCTTTATTAGACAAATATGAGCAGAGATGTTATCTCCAGCAAATCGGGTTACCAATTCCAGAGTTCAAAAATCTAACTAGTATAGAGGATATTAAGGCTGTAGAAAGATTTCCTGTGGTTTTAAAAGCGCGACGTCACGGTTATGATGGACAGGGAACGTTTATTATTAGGACTCAGCAAGAGTTAGAGACGACTTGGCAAAAATTAGGCACAAGGGAAATGTTATTAGAAAGTTACATTCCCTTTAGTAAAGAATTAGCAGTGATGGCTGCGCGTAATAGTCGAGGCGAAATAGCTATCTACAGTGTAGTGGAAACTCAACAACAAGAGCAAATCTGTCGTCGTGTCTATGCACCCGCCGCTATTGCTGCTACTGTTAGTGCAGAGGTAGAAGCGATCGCGCGAACTGTGTTAGAAAAACTCGAATTCAAGGGAATTATTGGCCTAGAGTTATTTTTAACCGAAGATAACCAAGTTTTGGTCAATGAAATAGCACCACGCACTCATAATTCGGGACATTATACCATCGACGCTTGTCTAACCTCACAGTTTGAAATGCACTTAAGAGCGATCGCCGGGTTACCATTAGGCGATCCCCGTTTACAATGTCAGGGTGCGGTTATGGTGAATTTACTAGGTTACGAACACGGACTAAAAGATTACGCAGAAAAACGACGTCAACTAGCCACAATTCCCCAAACTACTGTACATTGGTATGCTAAGTTAGAATCTCGTCCCGGACGTAAACTTGGACACGTCACTACCTTACTCAACCAGCATCAAGATTTAACCGATTTAAAGTTAATAGCTGAAAAAATAGAGTCTATTTGGTATGGGAAAAGTAATGGTTAACTCAATTAAGTATTGATATGACAAAAATAATCGCTTTACTGACAGACTTTGGGGGAGAAGATGTCTATGTGGGCGTGCTCAAAGGAGTGATTAAAGGGATTAACCCGAATGTGACAATTATCGATCTCACCCATGAAATACCCCCGCAAAATTTAGGCAAAGCTAGTTTTTGTCTAGGGAGCGCCTTTCCCTATCTACCTGCAGATACTATCTATATAGCAGTAGTAGATCCTGGGGTAGGTAGTCAAAGAAGAGCAATTGCCCTAGAATGTGCTAATGGTGCTTATTTAATTGGACCTGACAACGGGATATTTACAGGTATTTTTAATCAAGTTCCTATAGTTGCAGCTAGAGAGTTGAGCAATCGCGATTATTGGCGCACTCTTCAACCAAGTTATACTTTTCACGGTAGGGATATTTTTGCACCCGTAGGAGCGTATTTAGCTAGTGGGGTAGCTTTTGCTGAGTTGGGAAAGATGATTGAGGTGGAAACCTTGGTTAGACTTCCTCTTCCAGGTTATCAGGTAACAGCTGACGGAATCAGGGGAATAATTCAAGATATCGATCATTTTGGTAATTTAATCAGTAATATTCCCGCACAGATGGTAGAAGGGAAAAGGTGGTTTGTGGAAGTTTCAGGAAAAATCATTGAGTCTCAAACTAGCTATAGCCAGAAAAATCAGGGAGAGTTATTGGGGTTAATCAATAGTGAGGGTTGGGTGGAAATTGCGGTTAATGGTGGTAAAGCGGTTGAGAGGTTAAAATTAGGTCTAGGAGATCCTATCCTAGTTAAAATAGAAGGAAAAAACATAGATAAATAGTGGAAATAACATTTTTAGGAACTAGTTCAGGAGTACCAACGCGATCACGCAACGTCTCTAGTGTGGCTTTACGTCTTCCCCAAAGAGCAGAAATGTGGTTATTTGATTGTGGGGAAGGAACACAGCATCAAATATTACGCAGTGATTTAAAGGTTTCCCAACTGCGACGGATTTTTATTACCCATTTACACGGCGATCATATTTTTGGTTTGATGGGTTTATTAGCTAGTTGTGGTATGGCAGGAAACGCTCAAGAGATTGATATCTATGGTCCTGAAGGTTTAGAACCCTATTTAAATGCTTGTACGAGATATTCTCATACTCATTTTGCCTATACTATCAGAGTTCATACGGTCAAAGGTGGGCTAATTTACGAAGATGAAGAGTTCAGCGTTAGTTGTCAATTGCTCAAACATCGCGTACCCGCTTATGGTTATCGCATTGTGGAAAAAGATCGACCGGGTAGATTTAATCCAGAAAAGGCCAAAGCTTTAGGAATACCTCCAGGTCCTATCTATGGTAGCCTGAAACGAGGAGAAATAGTTACCCTGGCTGATGGACGCAAAATCCACGGTAAACAGTTATGTGGACCGACAGAAATAGGACGCAAAATGGCTTATTGTACGGATACGATCTATTGCGAAGGGGCGATCGCCTTAGCAGAAAAGGTGGATGTTTTGATTCATGAGGCAACTTTTGCTCATGGAGATGCACAAATGGCTTTTGAACGTTTACACTCTACCTCAACTATGGCAGCTCAAGTAGCTTTAGCAGCTCAAGTCAAGTTACTGTTGATGACTCATTTTAGTCCTCGTTATACTCCCACTAATGATTTGACTCTAGATGATTTGTTGGCTGAGGCTAAGGCTATTTTTCCCAATACTAGACTAGCTTATGATTTTTTGAGCTATGAAATACCCAGAAATTCCAGGGAACAATTGACCACTGTTGTTTAAGGTTCTGAATCTTTAGCTTCTAAACGTTTAGTTAGTTGATCTAGATATTGACGTGTATTAATGGGTACGTGAGGTGGGGGCAATTCCTGATTGGGCCAACTATCCATATCAGAGCAGGGACAATTGGGGGAAATAAAACCGAGATTAATCATGGGAACGGGCATATTACACCTAGCACAAGGGATAATATCCCATTTGGGAGATAATAACTCCGAAATGGTTTGATAAGTCCCCTCAAGATAAGCATTTTCTTCCGGATGGGCGATGATTTCAGCCCAACAGGATTCAAATTCAGCCGAATAGCGATCGCCTTGGTAAACTTGGCGAGGTAAAATCTGGCGATTGCTTTTGCTGAGGATTAATTTTTTGCCTAACTGAAACCAGTAGGCTAAATATTGTTTTACTTCTGTCATTGATGCCATATTAACCCTATCTAATTGCTTTTTATTCTAACGAATTAGATGATTAATCATTCGAGGGAGGAAACTCTAAGTTGATCGCTCCTAGGTTTCCTGTCCGAAAATCATTCAATAAAGCCATAGCTGCTTTTTCTTTTTCTCCCTGATAACGAATGACGGCTAATTTTTCGAGATACTCTTCTCCGGTCATCCTATCTAAGGCTAGATTATATCTACTCGTCAATACTTTTTCCCTGGCTAATTCGGCTAACAAATCCACTAGAGTTATAGCTATGAGTTGGTTATCGTAGGCTGCTTCCCCGATATCTTCACAGATAGCCAATTTGACCGCGTCTCGTTGGTTTTCTAACTTGACGGGTATAATTCCTGGTGCGTCTAGTAATTCTAGATCTTCTGATAGTCTTACCCAACGTAACTGTCTGGTTACTCCTGCTCTTCTAGCGCTAGCTACTACTTTACGGTTGAGTAAGCGATTAATCAAAGCTGATTTCCCGACATTGGGAAACCCGATGACTACTGCTCTGACAGCACGAGGTAATAAACCTCGACTACGTCTTTTCTCATTAACTTTTACCCCTACTAATTGAGCTGCTTTGCTGATCGCTCTCACCCCTTCTCCCGTTTTCCCGTTGGTGAAATAGGGTTCTTCTCCTCGTTGACGAAACCAGTGTAACCATTGTTGGCGTACTTCTTCTTCAATCAGATCAACACGATTGATCACTAATAATTTAGGTTTTGTCCCTAACCAACTCTTAATTTGCGGGTGATGAGACGCTAATGGGATTCTCGCGTCTCTGACTTCTAAGACGAGGTCAACTTGTTTGATTTGTTCTTTGAGTTGTTTTTCGGCTTTGGCGATATGTCCAGGATACCACTGGATTAGTGACATTGTTTCTTGATCCAAATATTTATATTTATTTTAAGATTTTCTGGTCAATTTTGTGCTTTACTAAGGTAAAATTCTCTCAAGCAAATAGGTTAAATCAATCTAAAGCAAATGTTAAAATTTCGACAAATAAAATATTTATTTTGGTTATTTTTGGTTCCTTTTCTTTTATTTGTCTTTAATTTTTCCGTCAAATCTCAACCTATTAATAATCTAATATTTGACCAAGAACTTGAGCATATAGCCCAACTATGGAGCAACGCTACTAATGAGCAAAAAGCTAAACTTGGTTTAGCAGATATGTTGTTATTTAGTGCTAAAGATCGATTAACTCAACAACCAGATTTAGCTCAGGAATTTTATAATCAAGCCAAAATAATTATCGCTAATCCTAATAGCTTAAATAACCCTGCTTATCTTCAATTTAATTTTAAAAATATCATTTTTTATGCTTTGGGTACCGATAAAATAGCTTATTTATTGCAAGGAGAAAATAGTAACAGTTATACTCCCCAAACGGTAAGTTTAGATAGCATCCATTATCCCAACGAACATCATAGCTTTATTAAACCAGCTTTGGGAGCACGTCCCCTTTGGCGGGCTTCTTTTACGAGAGCAGATCGGGAAGAATTTGCTGAAACTTTGATTGATAGTGTCCAAGCTAAACTAACAGCTCCACCACAATTAAGAGAAAATAATAATTATCGGGCTTTATATTTTCAATGGTCAAATGTCCCTATTCCTGATTCAAAAGACCAAGTTAATGTAGAAGCAGAATTAAGGTTATATCCAGATAGTGCTCAATCCGATTGGTATATTAATGTTATTCCCAAAGGAGACCAAAGTACGGCAACAAAAGTTCTCTATCAGGTAGAATTTCCTATTATTCCTAATATCAGTAAACAAACTGGTAATAACTCCCCAGATTATCTGGTTTTTCCCGCTCAATCGGGAGAACTATATATTAATCCTAACGAAACTTTAACCAAACCGAGAAAAACTCTTTATCCAGGACATA
>CALGKL010000339.1 GCA_937930495.1 uncultured Gloeocapsa sp. | reverse complement strand
TAAGCTGTTGTTTACCACCCTAGCTAGGGAGGTTGATTAAACTAAATTTTCCGGTAGAGAAGTTAAAAAATTGATTTGTGCTTCCCTTAATTCAGCTGTGGGACGAACTTTTTGAATCAAGGCGATCGCTTCGGTGGGGTTTTCTCCTTTAGCTACTAAGTAAGAAGCTAACAAAGTTCCTGTGCGACGATTACCACTGGTACAATGGACGATTACGGGTTCATTTTTAGCCAAAATAGGATCAGCAAAAGCGACAAACTCTTTAACCTGTTCCACGGTTGGCGCTTTTCCCCCAGTAATCGGTACCCATAAAGCAGCAAAACCCGACTCTTGGTATTCTTTAATACCTGAGGGTTCATCCATGACCGAAACGATTCCCCTAATACCAGCTTGGTATAACTGGGGTAAGTCTTCCAAAGGTGGTCGAGACATCCCACCTAGGATATGGGGTTTTACCCACCAGAGATAGTCAGGATATGTAGTCATTTAACTCAGTTTGCTAATTAAGACTTCGACTCTGTCTTTGATCTCGTCGCGAACCCTTCTAAAGGTCTCTATGGGTTGTCCATCAGGATCGTCTAATTGCCAATCCTCAAATATTTCTCGTAAAATCCAACCTTCGGGTAAACTTACTCCACAACCACACAAAGAGATGACCGCGTCGTAATCTTCTGGTTGGAAATTATTAATGGATTTGGAGGTTTGATCGCTGATATCAATACCTATTTCCTGCATTACTTCGATCGCCGTAGGATTTACCTCGGAAGCTTCTAAACCACAGCTATTGACTTCAATCTTATCTTTACCTAAAGTTTTAGCGAATCCTTCCGCCATTTGAGAACGACAAGAGTTTTTCTTGCAAGCAAACATTACTTTTTTCATTGGACACCTTCCTTTTCTTTTCTTTCACTATAGCGATCGGTTAAATAATCGATTTTGTCCCGCAACAACAGGGTAAACTTATACAACTCTTCCATCACATCCACCACTCGATCTCGATAGGGTGAATCTTTCATCGTGCCATCTTCGTTGAATTCTTGATAAGCTTTAGCTACCGAAGACTGATTAGGAATAGTAAACATCCGCATCCATCGTCCTAAAATGCGCATATTATTAACCGCATTAAAAGATTGAGAACCTCCGCTGACTTGCATTACTGCTAAAGTTTTACCTTGAGTTGGACGAATTGAACCAACATTTAGAGGAATCCAATCGATTTGGTTTTTGAATATTCCTGTCATGTTCCCGTGCATTTCAGGAGATGACCAGATTTGACCCTCTGACCATTGACTTAGTTCTAACAACTCCTGTACCTTAGGGTGAGAATCAGGTACTCTCCCCCTTAAGGGTAAGTCGTGAGGATGAAAGAATTTTACTTCAGCACCAAAATCGGTGATGATTCTTGCTGCTTCTTCAGCGAGTAAGCGACTATAAGATCGCTCACGCAATGAGCCGTATAAGCATAAAATGCGGGGTGGATGATTAAAATCGGTCATTACAATTGGTTAAACAACGTGGATCAAGGAGAGTCGCTTTTTCTGGTTCACGGCGAAACCAAAAGGCTGTTTTTTTACAGAATTCCACGAGCATTAACATCACGGGAACTTCAATTAATACCCCAACTACGGTTGCTAGGGCTGCACCTGAATCTAAACCAAATAATACTACCGCTGTAGCTATAGCTACCTCAAAATGATTACTAGCACCAATCAAAGCAGCCGGAGCAGCGTCTTCGTAAGCTATGTTTAGCTTTAAAGCTGCTACATAACTGATGCCAAAAATAAAGTTGGTCTGGATGAACAAGGGTACAGCGATTAGGAGAATATGTAGGGGGTTATTAACGATTAATTCACCCTTGAAGGCGAATAACAGAATTAGGGTTGCTAGTAGTGCTGTAATCGCAATAGGGTTGAGATAGTGCAAAAACTTACTCTCAAACCAAGCTTTCCCTTTATTCTTAAAAATCCACTGACGACTGTAGACACCTGCAGCTAAAGGTAACCCGACGTAGATTAAGACCGATAAAACGATCGTTTGCCAAGGTACGCTTAGATTATTCGCTGAGAGTAACAATTGTCCTAGTGGTGCATACAAAAATAACATCGCTAGGGAATTTACTGCTACCATCACCAGGGTATGACCTTGATTACTATAGGATAAATATCCCCACATCAAGACCATCGCTGTACAAGGTGCAATACCTAAAAGGATACATCCTGCTATGTAGGAATTAGCCATAGTCACTTCTGTCCCCCTGATTACCTCTGTAGTATTTAACAGGGGAAGAAACAACCAACCCAAGAAAAACTGCGCAAAAGCTACCATCGTAAAGGGTTTAATCATCCAGTTAACCACTAGGGTTAAAATCACAGGTTTTGGCGCTTGAAACGCTTTTTTAGCTTGGGTAAAGTCAATCTTAACCATGATGGGGTACATCATGAAAAATAGACAGATAGCAATGGGTATAGAGACGTTATAGATACTCATCGCGTCTAAACTTTTCGCTACCCCAGGAAACAGACGGCCGAATATAATTCCTATGACTATACACAAAGCTACCCACAGAGTTAGGTATTTTTCAAAGAAACTGAGAGTTCCCCCTGCTTTTACCGCCTGGGGATTGATTTGATTAGCCATATTAGTTGAATATACTGACTGTTTAAAATATATC
>CALGKL010000338.1 GCA_937930495.1 uncultured Gloeocapsa sp. | reverse complement strand
GGGAAACTTGTAAAAATAAAGCCTGTGGAGAAGTTAAACCCGTCGAGAGTACAACTCTCGAGACTTCGACGAAACAGGAAGTAAACTTCAAACCTAGACAATTAAGTCTTTTTGACTAGCTTGTATGAGTTTGAGTAGGTTTTATAGAGCGGTAGAATCTTATAATTTCCTTAAGAACTAGAGGAGATAAATAGGGTCGATCGCAAAATGAGATTAATAGCAATCATCATCCCCTAAAATAAAATATGAACAATCAGCAAGGGAAACAAGGTTTATACGATCCTCAGTTCGAGCACGACTCGTGTGGTGTTGGATTTATAGTCAACATGAAGGGGAAACAATCCCACGAGATCGTAGAACAAGCCTTGACGATTTTAGTAAATCTTGATCACCGTGGCGCTTGTGGGTGTGAAGCTAATACAGGAGATGGAGCAGGGATATTAATCCAAATACCCCACAAATTTTGCCAAAAGATAGCTCAAGAATGTCAAATAGAACTCCCTGAGTTGGGAAATTACGGCGTTGGGATGGTTTATACCTCGCCAGATCAAGCTACAAGTAAACAAAGTCAAGAAATATTTCAACGCATCGCTAGTGAAGAAGGACAACAAATTTTAGGTTGGCGGGAAATTCCCACGGATAACTCATCTTTAGGATATACAGCGCAAAAAAGTGAACCAAGGATGCAACAGGTGTTTATCGCCAAAAATCCCAACCTGAAAGATGATACAGAATTTGAACGCAAATTGTATATCATCCGCAAACGAGCTTATGGAGCGATTAGGAAAAGTGGGATTAACCGTTGGTGGTATTGCTCTAGTCTATCCTGTCGAACAATGGTTTATAAAGGGATGTTAACCCCTGGACAATTACCCGAATATTATCCAGATTTACGAGATCCAGAATTAGAATCAGCTTTAGGATTAGTGCATTCGCGCTTTAGTACTAACACCTTTCCGAGTTGGGAAAGAGCCCACCCCTACCGTTATATAGCCCATAATGGAGAAATTAATACCCTGCGGGGGAATATCAACTGGATGCAAGCCAGACAATCCCTACTAGAATCAGAATTATTCGGCGCCGATATTGAGAAAATAAAACCCATAGTTGATATCAACGGTAGTGACGCGACGATTTTTGATAACGTTTTAGAATTGCTGCATCAAGGAGGGCGATCGCTCCCCCATAGTATCATGATGATGATACCCGAACCCTGGACGGGTAATCAGTTCATGAGTGCCGAGAAAAAAGCCTTTTATCAATATCATTCCTGTTTAATGGAGCCTTGGGATGGTCCAGCATCTATTGCTTTTACCGATGGTAAAATCATAGGAGCAATTTTAGACCGCAACGGTTTACGACCATCTCGTTACTACGTTACCAAAGATGACCTAGTAATTATGGGCTCAGAAGCAGGGGTTGTGCCCATTGAACCGAGTAGAGTAGCTCATAAAGGCAGACTAGAGCCTGGTAAAATGTTCCTGGTGGATACAGAAGCAGGTAGAATCATCGCCGACGAAGAGATCAAAGAGCAAATCGCCAGAGCCCAACCCTATCAAGATTGGCTCAAAGAGAATCTAGTAGATTTAGCCGACTTACCAGCTGCTACCCCAATTGCAGCGGAAGAAGAAGAAAATCTGCGTAACCAACAAATAGCATTTGGCTATAGTTTTGAGCAATTACGGTTGTTAATTACACCCATGGCGAAAAACGGCGTAGAAGCGGTTGGGTCAATGGGAACAGATACACCTTTAGCGGTATTATCAGATCGTCCTAAACGTCTGTTTGATTACTTTAAACAATTATTTGCTCAAGTAACCAACCCTCCGATAGATTCGATCCGGGAAGAAATCATCACCTCACCGGTAACAACCATTGGTAGTGAAGGAAACCTACTCCAACCCCTAGCAAAAAGTTGTCATCTAATCAACCTGAAAACACCGATTCTCAATAACACAGAATTAGCTAAACTCAAAAACCTTCAGGGAAACTTTCTCTCCACCACTATCCCCATACTCTTTAACCCCAAACAAGGAGTAGAAGGGTTAGAAACAGCCATGGAAGAGGTGTTTAAACAAGCAGATGCAGCTATAGCTAAAGGAGTAGAGATTATTATCCTGAGCGATCGCTCTGTCGAAGCCGAAAAAGCAGCTATCCCCTCACTTTTAGCAGTAGCAGGATTACACCACCATCTGATTAGACAGGGAACAAGAACTAAAGTAGGATTAGTCCTCGAATCAGGAGAACCCAGGGAAGTACATCACTATGCAGTCTTGCTAGGTTACGGCTGTGGCGCCATCAACCCCTATCTCGCTTTAGCTAGTATTGCTGAACTAATTAGAGAAGGAAGTCTTACTGGTGTAGATTATGCAACCGCCGAGAAAAACTATATCAAAGCAGCAACCAAAGGAGTAATTAAAGTCGCCTCCAAAATCGGGATTTCTACCCTGCAAAGTTATCGAGGAGCGCAAATCTTTGAAGCGATCGGTTTAAATGAAAGCGTTGTCAGTAAATACTTTACAGGGACAGCATCCCGAATCCAAGGCGCAGATTTAGGGGTAATCGCTGCCGAAGCGATTCTCACCCATAATCGAGCCTATGGCGATCGCGAAACCATCGACCAGACTCTAGAGGTAGGGGGAGAATACCAATGGCGCAAAGACGGGGAAGCACACCTATTATCTCCGGAAACCATCCACACCCTGCAAAGAGCAGTCAGAACCGGAGATTACGAGCTTTATAAACAATATTCAGCCTTAATCAACGAACACAATCGACAGTACTTCACTCTGCGTAACCTCTTAGAATTCAAAAAAAGAGAACCAGTCCCCCTCGAAGAAGTAGAACCCATCCCAGCGATTACCAGACGCTTTAAAACAGGGGCAATGAGTTACGGCTCAATCTCCAAAGAAGCCCACGAAGCCTTAGCGATCGCCATGAATCGCCTAGGAGGTAAATCCAATACAGGAGAAGGAGGCGAAGATCCCGAACGCTACACCTGGACCAACGAACAGGGAGACTCCAAAAATAGCGCCATCAAACAGGTAGCCTCAGGACGTTTTGGGGTTACCAGTCTTTATCTCTCCCAAGCCCAGGAAATCCAGATTAAAATGGCTCAAGGCGCCAAACCAGGAGAAGGAGGACAACTACCAGGACGTAAAGTCTATCCCTGGATCGCCAAAGTACGTCACTCTACCCCAGGTGTCGGCTTGATTTCACCCCCACCCCACCACGACATCTACTCCATCGAAGACCTAGCCGAATTAATCCACGACCTCAAAAACGCCAACCGCGAAGCCAGGATTAACGTTAAACTGGTCTCAGAAGTAGGCGTAGGCACAATCGCTGCGGGAGTAGCTAAAGCCCATGCTGATGTGGTCTTAATCTCCGGTTTCGATGGTGGGACCGGTGCTTCCCCCCAAACCTCGATCAAACACGCCGGTTTACCTTGGGAGTTGGGATTAGCCGAAACCCACCAAACCCTAGTTTTAAATAAACTGCGCTCCCGGATAGTGGTAGAAACCGATGGACAAATGAAAACCGGACGGGATATCGTTATCGCCGCTTTACTAGGAGCAGAAGAATTCGGTTTCTCTACCGCACCCCTAGTCAGTCTCGGCTGTATCATGATGCGCGTCTGTCACCTCAATACCTGTCCTGCAGGAATCGCTACCCAAGACCCCTACCTACGGGAAAACTTTACAGGAGACCCGGCACACGTAGTCAATCTCATGACCTTTATCGCCCAAGAAGTCAGAGAATTAATGGCTCAATTGGGTTTCCGAACCTTTAACGAAATGATCGGACGTACAGACGTATTAGAGCCTAAAAAGGCGATCGAGCATTGGAAAGCCAAAAATATTGACCTTTCCCCTATCCTCTACCAACCCGAAGTAGATGAAAGTGTGGGACGTTACTGTCAAATACCACAAGACCATGGCTTGGAAAAATCCCTGGACCTCACCGTCTTATTAGACTTATGTCAAGATAGTCTCCTCAACAAAACCCCCGTCAAAGCGACTCTACCCATTAAAAATACTAATCGCGCTGTCGGAACAATCCTTGGGAATGAAATTACTAAACGCTATTGGGAAGGCCTACCCGAGGATACCATACACCTCCACTTCCAAGGTAGTGCTGGTCAGAGTTTTGGTGCTTTCGTCCCTTCAGGAGTAACCCTAGAATTAGAAGGAGACGCCAACGACTATGTCGGAAAAGGTTTAAGCGGTGCCAAAATCATCATTTACCCTTCTCGAGAATCTACCTTTATCCCTGAAGAAAACATCATCATCGGTAATGTGGCACTTTATGGCGCTACCTCAGGAGAAATCTACATCAGAGGTAAAGCCGGTGAGCGTTTCGCCGTCCGTAACTCTGGAGTAACCGCAGTGGTTGAAGGAGTGGGCGATCATGGTTGTGAATATATGACTGGTGGTCAAGTTGTCGTACTTGGGACTACTGGACGGAACTTTGCAGCGGGTATGAGTGGTGGTGTCGCCTATATTCTGGATGAAGATAATACCTTCCCTGCTAAATGCAATAAGGAAATGGTGGATTTAGAAACCCTCTCTAACCCGGGGGAGATCAACGAACTCTATCAACTCATCCAAAAACACGTTAACTATACCCACAGTCAACTAGGACAACGGGTATTAGACAATTGGGAAAGTCTCGTCCCTAAATTCGTTAAAGTCATGCCCAGAGACTATAAACGTGTTATCAAAGCCCTCAATAAAGCCTTAGAAGCTGGTCTGACTCGAGATGAAGCCATGATAGTGGCTTTTGAAGAAAACGCTAAAGACGTAGCTAGAATCGCCGGAAGCTAAGAGGGCGAAGGCGCCCAATCAGAAATTCCCTCATTCTGCTTCTCTGATGACTTCAACCAGGGCGCTTTTTAAGCGTCCTCTTCAAACCAAACATACCAAGAAAAGGAAACAACAACATGGGTAAACCCACAGGATTTATTGAATACGTACGAGAGTTACCCGCCGATCGCTCTCCTGAAACCAGAATCAAAGACTGGGAAGAATTTCACCTCACCCTAGAAGAGGAAAAACTCAGAACTCAAAGTGCTCGTTGTATGGACTGCGGTACACCCTTCTGTCATACCGGAACTTTGATTAAAGGGATGGCCAGTGGTTGTCCCATTAATAACCTGATCCCGGAGTGGAATGACCTAGTATATCGTGGTCTTTGGCGCGAAGCCTTAGATCGTCTCCACAAAACCAATAACTTCCCGGAATTTACAGGGAGAGTATGTCCCGC
>CALGKL010000337.1 GCA_937930495.1 uncultured Gloeocapsa sp. | reverse complement strand
TTGATTTTCTCTCAATCACTCCTCGAACTTGATAACAGTATAGCTGATTTTACTCAGGTGATTAAACTTGATTCTCGTTTTGCTCCTGCTTATTTTCAAAGAGCTAATCTCTATTACCAACAGCGAGAGTTAGAGAAAGCTTTTAAAGATTATACTAACGTCATTAATCTTGCTCCTGAATATCCCCACGCTTATTATAATCGCGGTTTAGTTCGTTATCAAATGGGCGATCGCACTGGAGCGCTACAAGATTTAGACAAAGCATCCCAACTCTATTTTAATCAAGGTGAACAAGCCTATTATGAACAAACTACCAGAGCGATCGCTGGGGTAGCTGCTAGTAGATAAAGTATTTTTTGTCAAGATATATTTAACAAACCTTTACAAAAAGGCGAAAAATTGTTAAGTTGGAGAAAACCATCAAGACTCTTTCCCTATGGATCAACAATTACAACTGACATCAATACCCCAACACTTAAAACAACGTTTGGATTGGGGTGAACCGGCTTTAACGATTATTGACGCTAGAGCTAGAAGCGCTTTTAATATTAGCCATATCATGGGTGCTATTTCTTTACCCGAAAATGAATTGTTACCCAGAGCCATTAAAAGCTTAGAATTAACCAGAGATATTTATATCTATCATTCTACCGATGAAAAAACCAGCGCAACGGCTAACTTACTCAGAAACGCAGGGTTTAAAAATGTATTTGAACTTACAGGGGGTTTAGCAGCGTGGAAAGCGGTCGGTTACCCAATTGAAGGAAATTGTGCTATATTTGCCTAAAATCAGAGTGAGTTCGGAGAAAGGAGTTGAAAAGGCTTCGAACACTTTCTCACTGTCTCGAACTCATCTTAAGATAGCCTAAAAAACTTATTATTCTCGGTTATGGGTAGCAAACCGTCTCAAGGAACTAAATACTTTTCCCGGTTACGTCGTGGTTTAATCTTAGGATTATTTGGTTGGAGTGGTAGTTATCTACTAGGGAAGTTTTCTGGAGCTGCGACTCAAGAATTACCTAACAACCCTATTGTCGATAGTAAACCAGAGTTACCAACCAACCCTATCCCGACTCCCTCACCACAACCTTTAGAAGTTAGTAATCAGGACCAAAAGGTTGAATTACGGGAAAAAACCCTAAACTCAATTTTACTATATCAAACTATCATTAATTTAAAGGATTCAGAACAATTACTCAATATTGGTTTAGCTAATCAAGCACCCCAAGCTAATAGTAATATATCATCCTACGGCGATCAAGAGTTTAGCGAATTAGTAAAATATCATCGCGGAGCAATTACCACCAATGGAACGTTTTTTAGTAAAGATGAAGAAAAACGAGTCATGGGGAATATGGTCGCAGCAGGAAGATTTCTCAAGTATAGTCAGTGGGAAAACTATGGAACTACCCTAGGGATTAAAGGGGGAAATCAATTAGAAATGACCACCGCTAGAGTAGAAGGACAACCTAATTGGGAAAATCACTGGTTTTCTATTACCTGTGGTCCGAGATTACTAAAACAAGGGGAAATTTGGCTAAATCCCGAACAAGAAGGATTTCAAGATCCCCATATTTTTGATGCCGGTTGGCGTAACGCTATTGGTTTCCCTAGTAGCGGTGATTTTCTCTATCTGGTCACTTTTCAAGCCATATTGACTTTAAAAGAGGAAGCAGAATTAATGAAAGCTCTCGGTTGTGTAGAAGCGATGAATCTAGACGGTGGAGCATCGCGAGCTTTAGCTTATCGAGAGCAGATAATTGTACCCGCGGGGAGAAAATTGACTAATGTGATTGTTGCCTACGATCGCCTTAATCCTGCTCCTGAGTATTTAAAACAATCTTGGCGAGATTTTCAAAACGGAGCTAGAGCCAAAATTCCTAGATAATCAAAAGGTCACTAACAGTCAATTCAGGACTACCAATTAACCGAGCAATCGGTCTCGAACCTCGAGCGCCGCTACCGTCGGGATCATAACTAAGGATACCGTCGGTTGGATTGTAAATAATGCGTTGTAAACGATTAGAAGGCTGTGAACCAATATGAAAACGGTTCTTAGGTAAGGCTCCTGGATTGAGATTTTGATCGCGATCGGCTAAAGCGATCAAGATTAAATCCTGATTGGTTTCAAAGTCAACGATCACATCTGCATCAAGAGCAACTACAAATTGATCGTTTCCCCCGCTACCTATTAGGCGATCGCGCCCCGGTCCTCCGTCTAGATAGTCATTACCGGGACCACCAGTGAGGGTATCACTCCCAGTACTCCCAAAAAGGCGATCGTTACCTCTACCACCAAGGAGTAGGTCATTACCAGGACCACCAGTGAGGGTATCATTCCCCTTACCTCCATCAATCACATCGTTACCCTGTAACCCCAAAAGGCGATCGTTAAAAGACGTACCCGTTAGAGTATCATTTCCCCTTGTCCCAGTAATTAACATCGAGTCAATCTCTAGGACCTCTACATCAGAGATTTTCGCAGCTTTAGCGATAAATTCCTCTTGAGATATATTTTCTTCGGTGGAGATATCCTCAATCCCCTGGATGACCTCAAAACCCTCCACTACTTTCCCAAAAACGGCATAAACACCGTCGAGAAATTCCAGGCGATCGAGAGTAAAATAAAACTGGGTAGAAGCTGTCTCAGGTGCCTCAGCTCGCGCCATAGCAATGACGCCTTGTTCATGTTTTAAAACAGGCTTTTCCCCTTCCGGTAAGACTTGATTATATAGTGGTCTATTGGCACCTTCGGGTTTAATTTCCAGAGGGATATTGCGTCTTGCTCCGGTTTGAGGATCGATAAAACCACCCAGACCAAAATTGGTAAAAGGAATATCAGGATTGGCACTCTGGGGATCTCCTCCTTGTGCGACAAAAGGTTGAGGTTGACTAATAACGCGGTGAAATAGGGTATTCTCATAAACTCCCCTATCTACCAAATCAACAAAATTACCCGCTGTGATTGGCGCATTATTCCCGTCAAGTTCAATTATCACTGGTTCTCCATTAATCGCCATGCTAATAGTGGCTTTTCCCTGGAGTGCGATCGTTGTCATCTTTAATTTATTCCCTAAATATGAGCTTACCTATTATAGTCAATCAATCTTCTTGGATTTGGGTGGCTTGAGAAACATCCGGAAGAGACAAGTTAAAAAAATATAACCAGATTAAACCCAAGATTCCCAGGGCGATCGTCCCTAGACTAACAACTTGGGCGATCCGCAATGGTCCTAACATTAAACTATCGGTACGTAACCCTTCAATCCAAACTCTCCCACTACTATAAGCGATTAAATAGACTAGAGCGATTGTCCCCACCTTGAGACGTTGTGGATGTTTTAAACCCCAAAAAAATAACCACAGCAATAAAGCAAAAACTCCCAAATTCCACAAAGACTCATATAAAAACGTGGGGTGAAAATATTCAAACTCGAGATAATCAACAGGACGGTTAAAAGGTGGTATATATAATTTCCAGGGTACGTTAGTCGGTGCGCCAAAAGCTTCCGAATTAAAGAAATTACCCCATCTACCGATCGCTTGACCTAGAATTAAACAAGGAGCAACTATATCTACCAATTGCCAAAAAGAAACTCGATGGAGACGAGCAAAGATAATCGTAGCCAGGGTACCACCTAAGATAGCTCCATGAATAGCTATTCCTCCATGCCAAATAGCCACAATTTCACTAGGGTTTTGAGCGTAATCTTGCCATTTAAATAAAACGTAATAGAGACGAGCAGCTGGTATGGCAGCGATTACCAACCAAATTACTAAATCGCCAAACAATTCTGGTTTGACTCGTCTTTTTTTGGCTAAATATTGTGCTAAATTAACTCCTATTAACACAGCTAAGGCGATTAATAAACCATACCAACGTATAGCAATTGGTCCTATTTGCCAAATAATTGGACCTGGCGATTGGAATTGCCAAGCTAAAAGCATAAACTATAACTCCTAGTCAAAGGGATATTGTGCCAAAATTGAGAATATAGATAGATATTCTAGGTCCAAAAGAGAGAAAGCCAAGTAATGTTATGGAACAGTAATGCTAAGTTTCAAGAATTGTACTATAAGACATTGACTGCTGCTTATCGCACTCACCAAGTCCAGGGGACTACGGATTTAGGAAGAATTACTCTAGAGCTAGACAAGGTTTATATCTTACCTCATTTAGTGGTGAAAAATCCCTTAGAAGTTTCCTCCGCATTTATTCAAGACAACGAAACCACTTCATCTCTATCTATTTGGGATTTTTTGGCTAAAATAGAGCAGGAGCCTACCTATCGACGCATCATTTTATTAGCTGCTCCCGGTCGCGGCAAAACTATACTTCTTGAATACTTAACATTAACATACGCTCAAGGGAGTCACCGGGAAGAGTACGAAAAAGCTCCTAAATTGATACCTGTACTCTTGTCTTTACGTCAAATTCGTAAATTAATTATTAATAACCCCGATGTCACTATAGCTGAAGTTATTACTACAGTTATTAAAAGGGAATCCAGTCTAAAATTAGATCCTTCTGTGGAATGGTTTGAACAAAAACTAACCACGGGAAAATGTTTAATTATGTTAGATGGTTTAGACGAGATTGTCAATGCCAGTGAACGTCGTAGCGTTGGGAAATGGTTAGATGAACAAATGGGGTTATATCCGGAAACCTCTTATATCATTACCTCTAGACCCTATGGTTATTTAAATTATCCTTTAAAAACCACAACCATTTGTTTAGAAATACAACCTTATAATTCGCAACAAATCAAACAATTTCTCTATAACTTTTATCGGGAAAAAGAATTATTTAATCAAGCTCATTTCGAAGAAAATTTGCTTCAGCAACAAGTCCAACAGAAAACAATTATTGTCCATAAAGTTATTAGCAGTTATCCCGCTTTCGCTGTGATGGCTTCT
>CALGKL010000336.1 GCA_937930495.1 uncultured Gloeocapsa sp. | reverse complement strand
ATTAGACTCAACCGTTATTATGCAGGGACAAGATCTAATAATTACGGTTGGCAACAAAAACTTAAAAATCAATACCCAGTTAACGCAATAGTCGCCGCTTCAGGATTAGTCAAACGCAATAAATACGGATTAACCCTCGACAATCCGGAAATAGAACTCATGGACGGTCCCAATGGTACGATTCAATCACCCAAAATAGGACGTTTATTGCCAGTTTACCCCTTAACCGAGGGAGTAGCAGCAGATTTAGTCAGAAATAGCGTGATCGCCGCTTTAAGCGCAGTTAATCAAATCCAGGAAACCTTACCCCCAAGTTTGTTAAATCAATACGGTTTAAGCAAATTACCAGAGGCGATCGCTCAGATTCACTTTCCTCAAGACCAAGATAGTTTAGCACAAGCCCGTCGTAGATTAGTTTTTGACGAATTCTTTTACCTACAATTAGCCTTTTTACAACGTCGTCAACAACAACGTCAACAACAGAGTCCCACCCTAAATACTAGAGGAGAGTTGATCCAATCTTTTGCCAAACTATTACCCTTTCAACTAACCCTAGCCCAAACTAGAGTTATCCAAGAAATTCTCCGAGATTTAGAATCATCCACCCCCATGAATCGTTTAGTCCAAGGAGATGTAGGCTCTGGTAAAACAGTAGTAGGGGTCTTCGCTATTTTAGCAGCGATTCAATCAGGTTATCAAACCGCTTTAATGGCGCCGACAGAAGTATTAGCAGAACAACATTATCAGAAAATAGTTAGCTGGTTTAATCTCTTACATCTACCCGTAGAATTACTCACCGGTTCAACTAAAGCA
Source organism: uncultured Gloeocapsa sp. (assembly GCA_937930495.1). Taxonomy (GTDB): domain Bacteria; phylum Cyanobacteriota; class Cyanobacteriia; order Cyanobacteriales; family Gloeocapsaceae; genus Gloeocapsa. Next base: position 3,457 of record CALGKL010000336.1, on the reverse strand, counting down.
GCAAAAAGACGGCAAATCTACGCCCAACTCTCCACAGGAGAATTACCTTTGATAGTAGGTACTCACGCTTTAATCCAAGAAGGGGTTAAATTCTCTAAATTGGGTTTAGTCGTCATTGACGAACAACATCGTTTTGGAGTTAAACAGCGCGCTGCTCTCTTAGCTAAGGGAAACTCTCCCCACATTTTAAGTATGACAGCTACACCCATTCCCCGCACCCTCGCTTTAACCCTTCACGGTGATTTAGATGTCAGTCAAATCGACGAACTTCCTCCAGGAAGACAAGCTATTCAAACAACGGTCCTGACAGGGAGACAACGTACTCAAGCTTATGACTTAATACGTCGGGAAATCGCCCAAGGAAGACAAGCTTATATCATTCTCCCAATGATTGAAGAATCAGAGCAACTCGACGTCCGCGCTGCGGTAGCAGAACATAAGAGGTTATCTGAGCAAGTTTTTCCAGGTTTCCAGGTAGGATTACTCCATGGTCGTATGAATGCTAGAGAAAAAGAACAAAGTCTCCAACAATTTCGCGAGGGACAGACACAGATTATCGTTTCGACTACAGTTATCGAGGTAGGCGTAGATGTACCTAATGCTACGGTAATGCTTATAGAAAACGCCGAACGTTTTGGTTTATCCCAACTCCATCAACTTCGAGGTAGAGTAGGTCGAGGTAGTCACAAATCCTATTGTTTATTATTATTGGGCAATAGTGCTCTAGAAGCTAGACAACGTTTAGAGATTTTAGCCCAATCTCAAGACGGATTTTTGATCTCAGAAATGGATTTACAATTACGCGGACCGGGAGAAGTATTGGGTAAACGTCAATCAGGTTTACCAGATTTTGCTTTAGCTAGTTTAGTCGAAGATCAAGAAGTACTCCATCTTGCTAGAGAAGCAGCAGAAAAGTTAATCTTAACCGATCAAGATTTAACCGATTATCCTAGTTTAAGACGAGAATTAGAGCGTCGTTTGCAAAAAATGTTAGGTGCTGAAATTTTGAATTAAAAAATTCTCCCTATCCTCGATTTCCCTAATTTCTTCCCCTATTCCGGAGTTAGTCTAAGGTTTAGATCAATCCCAAATTCCCTATCACCAGTGGATAAATAATCTCGTATTCCTCAAACCGGGAAGATTATTCGTCCGAATCAAAGGAAAATGAACTAAAAACTTTGGCTTTATTACTCCAACATAAATCCTATATTTAAAGCGGTTGTAGCTATTTGGGGGGATTTTTGGTCCTCATCTTACTATAAATAATAGTAATCTGTTACCTATTATTTATAGTAAATACTTATCTATTATTTGCTCTATTTTGGCTAATCTTGACTCATAATTGGATCAAGGGCTAATAACCCGAGCCAAGATCTGATCTAAGCTGAAAGCCATAAGAGGCTATTGCCGATGTAGCTCAGCGGTAGAGCATTCGATTCGTAATCGGACGGTCGGCGGTTCAAATCCGCTCATCGGCTTATGGTGTTAAAATCTCACGGGATAAATAGCGCGACTCGGAGACACAGGTCATTTCTGTAGGAATAGTGTCAGGAGATTTCTCTAAATAAAATAAATGTTTATACTACTAAAAGTGAATAACCTTTTGTTCTATCAATAAAAATTAAAGGTTTAAGCTCAATGCAAACAATCACAGCGATCGCCACAGCAGTAGTTCCCCAACAAGGAAGTATCAATATTGTGAGAATGTCCGGAGAAAAAGCGATAGAGATAGCTAAACAAATGTTCTACACTCCGGGTAAACAAGTCTGGTCAAGTCATCGTATTCTCTATGGTTATATCCGTCACCCAGAAACTCAAGAAATAATCGATGAAGCTTTACTCTTGATTATGAAGGCTCCTCGCTCCTATACCAAAGAAGATATCGTAGAGTTTCACTGTCATGGGGGAATTATTCCCGTACAAAGAGTTTTACAGTTAACCGTTACATTGGGTGCAAAAATTGCCCAACCAGGAGAATTTACCCTGAGAGCTTTTCTCAACGGAAGACTAGATTTAACCCAAGCAGAAAGCGTCGCTGAATTGGTGAGGGCGGGTTCGACAGAGGCTGCTCAAATCGCTTTGGCAGGTTTACAGGGTAAATTGGGTAAACCAATTGCTCATCTACGTTCAACTTGTTTAGATATTCTCGCCGAAATTGAAGCTAGAATCGATTTTGAAGAGGATTTACCCCCCCTAGAGATAGAAGCAATTAAACAAGAACTCGACGCAGTTTACGAACGCGTCAAGGAAATTCTCAGCACCGCAGATAAGGGAGAGTTATTACGCAATGGGTTGAAAGTAGCTATTGTGGGACGTCCTAATGTGGGCAAATCTAGTTTACTCAATGCTTGGAGTCGTTGCGATCGCGCCATTGTTACCGATTTACCTGGAACAACCAGAGATGTGATCGAATCAAATTTAGTAGTACAAGGAATACCAGTACAAGTTTTAGATACCGCGGGAATCAGAGATACTAGTGATACAGTCGAAAAAATCGGGGTAGAGAGATCGCGTTTAGCGGCAACTACTGCTGATTTAATTTTACTGACTATTGATGCCTCTGCTGGTTGGACACCTGAGGATGAAGAGATTTATGCCCAAATTAAACATCGCCCCCTGATTTTAGTCATCAATAAAAGTGATCTAGCACCTGCTGATACAGTAGTCTATCCCGATTCGATTAGTTATCCTATCGCCACCGCTGCAACTCACAATCAGGGAATCGAAGATTTGGAAAAGGCGATCGTCAAATTAGCACAAGAAAATCAAATCAGAGCCGCTAATCTAGAATTTGCTCTCAATCAAAGACAAGCAGAAGTTCTCACCCGTGCTAAAATTTCCCTAGCTCATGTTTTAGAAACTATAGAAGCAGAACTCCCCCTAGACTTTTGGACCATAGATTTAAGAAACGCGGTACAAGCTTTGGGAGAGATTACGGGTGAAGAGGTCACCGAATCGGTTTTAGACCGTATTTTCAGTCGTTTTTGTCTCGGGAAATAGAAATTAGCCGCTAATTTTTTTGGTTTCCCTTTCTGCATTTAATTCAGCCGCCATCTGCTCTTTGATTACTTTGTAGTTCCACAAACCAAAAATTAACCAAAAAACTAATAACACTGAGGTTAATAACAAGATCGGAATTAAACCAAAGTGATGAATCAATGTAGGTGCAGCGGCCGTAAATAGACCACCTCCCACGATTGGTTCAAAAAATAGCTGTTTATAGGCGAAACTTTCAAAAGCACCAGTACGATTATGAGGATCGACCATTTTAATTAACAGAATCCCTGTAGCTGTAACTCCCATAGATTGACCCATATCACCGATCCCTCTTTCAAACCAATGACTCGGCAGAATTCTGGGTGCTAAGTAAATAAAAGCTAGGACATTCCAGAGGATCCCTGTGAGAGAGAGAATCAGAAAAACTGGTAAATTAGCGCCTAATACTGTTAAACGAATC
>CALGKL010000335.1 GCA_937930495.1 uncultured Gloeocapsa sp. | reverse complement strand
AGAAAGACTCAAAAGCGCGAAAATGGTCGATTCTGACGATATCAACGTATTCCAACATCGTCTTGAGACGTTGAACCCACCAACTAAAGTTATTTTCTTCCAGACGTTTCCAGAGGTAAACTGGATTACCCCAGAGTTGACCAGTAGCACTAAACCAGTCTGGTGGTACTCCCGCCATAGTAGAAGGACCCAGGGTTTTGTGATCCAAACAAAAGAAGCGGGTATTAGCCCAAACGTCCGCGCTATCATGAGCTACATAAATAGGTATATCCCCAATAATTTTCACCCCTCGTTGATGGGCATAATTGCGCAAATCTTGCCATTGTTGGAAAAAAATAAACTGTAAAAATTGATGATAGGCGATTTCAGCAGCTAAACGTTTTCTAGCTGCTTCTACCGCGGTTGCTTTATGAGTAGCGAGCTCCTGAGGCCAAAAATTCCAAGCTAAACCACCATTTTCATCCTTAATAGCCCTGAACAGACTATAATTATCCAACCAATGTTGTTGTTGCTGACAAAAATCCGCAAACCTTTGTTTTTGTTCCGAGTGATTTTGTTGGCAAAAGTTTTGATAAGCTTTGTGTAACAGAGGTCTTTTTACCTGTTCTACCAATTGATAATCTACTTTCTCCTCGGGAAATTCCGGAATATTAGCTAAATCATCATCAGATAGTAAACCATCTCCAACTAGTCTCTCTAAACTGATTAACAGCGAATAACCCGCGAAAGCAGAATAACAAGAATAAGGAGAATTCCCATAACCAACAGGTCCTAAAGGCAAAATTTGCCATAATTGTTGAAAACTATCCGCCAAAAAATCAACAAAGCGATAAGCAGACTCACCTAAATCGCCAATACCGAAACGAGAAGGAAGGGAGGTAGGGTGTAATAAGATACCACTGGTTCTTTTAGATAACATAACATCGCTTTTACTAGCCGTGAGCTTACTTTATGATAAGCTGACAAATGCGACAAAATAACAATTATTTTTTGAAAATTTGACCATGACTCACTCTTCACCACTACCTTTACTCCTACGCGCTGCTCGTGGAGAAGTTTTAGATCGCCCTCCCGTCTGGTTAATGCGCCAAGCAGGACGTTATATGAAGGTCTATCGGGATTTGCGAGATAAATACCCGAGTTTTCGCGAGCGATCGGAAAATCCTGAATTAGCCATTGAAATTTCTCTACAACCTTGGCACGCTTTTCACCCCGATGGAGTAATTATGTTTTCTGACATTCTCACTCCCCTACCTGGTATTGGTATTCCTTTCGAAATTATCGAAAGTTCAGGACCGATTATCACCCCACCTATTCGCAGTGAAGAACAGATTAAACGCTTAAAACCCCTTGAACCCGAAGAATCCTTACCCTTTATTAAAACGATTTTACAGACTTTGCGTCAGGAAGTGGGTAATAAATCTACAGTTTTAGGTTTTGTGGGAGCTCCTTGGACTTTAGCTGCTTACGCCATCGAAGGGAAAACCTCGAAAACCTACTCAGTGATCAAGAGTATGGCATTTTCCCAACCTGAGATTTTACACCAGTTTCTAGGTAAATTAGCCGAGGCGATCGCCGTTTATATCCGTTACCAAATCGATTGCGGAGCACAAGTAGTACAAATGTTTGATTCTTGGGCGGGAGAACTTAGTCCCATAGATTACGCTACCTTCGCCCTTCCCTACCAACAACAGATAGTCAAACTAGTCAAAGCTACTCACCCGGAAACGCCCCTAATCCTTTACATCAGCGGGAGTGCTGGTGTTTTAGAATATATGGGACAATCAGGCGTAGATATAGTCAGTGTCGATTGGACAGTAGATATGGCGGTAGCTAGACAAAGACTGGGACAACAGATTAAAGTACAAGGAAACGTTGACCCTGGAGTATTGTTTGGTTCTCATGACTTTATTCGCGATCGCATCTTAGACACCATCAAAAAAGCAGGTAACCAAGGACACATTTTAAACCTCGGTCACGGTGTTTTAGTGGGTACACCGGAGGAAAACGTGAAATTCTTTTTTGAAACAGCTCAACAAGCAGATCAACTGTTAAAGGTCTAAACTACCAGGTAGAGATATACTAGAGTGAAAAAGCCTGTCAAAGATAAACAATGAACTCAGGAATCGACCTCCAAGGAAGTTTTATCCAATCCCTGACCGAATTGGGACTTCCACCCGGATTAGCCAAAACCATTTGGCTACCCCTCCCCATGATTCTCATGATTATTGGTGCCACGGTGGGAGTCTTGGTGGTAGTTTGGTTAGAAAGAAAAATCTCAGCCGCTGCTCAGCAAAGGATAGGTCCTGAATACGCAGGACCCCTCGGCGTCTTACAACCCGTAGCCGATGGTATTAAACTAGTCTTCAAAGAAGACGTAGTACCAGCTAAAGCCGATCGCTGGTTATTTACCATTGGACCGATTATTGTGGTTATCCCCGTATTTTTGTCCTATTTAATCGTCCCTTTTGGACAAAATTTGGTTATTACCGATCTCAACGTGGGTATATTCTTGTGGATTGCTCTATCAAGTATCACTCCCATTGGCTTGTTGATGTCAGGTTACGCTTCTAACAACAAATACTCCCTCTTAGGAGGCTTAAGAGCAGCTGCTCAATCTATTAGCTCTGAAATACCACTAGCTCTAGCTGTGTTGGCGATCGCCATGATGTCTAACAGTCTTAGTACAA
>CALGKL010000334.1 GCA_937930495.1 uncultured Gloeocapsa sp. | reverse complement strand
GTTCTTGAGTTTTGAGATTGAGTAATTCTTGATAGTTTCTGGTAATAGTTGTTTCTTGTTGCAGGATGGTTTCTAACTTTTTAATTTGGGAAAGGATAGTTTGATATTCTTGACTTAGGCGATCGCTATCTTTTTGACTATCTTTAAGTACTTTTTGTTTAATCTGAAACTCATTGACTAACCGCTCTCGAGTGTACTTTATTTCTTTAAGTGATTCTAATTGTTGTTCAATTTGTTTAAGATTTGATTCGGCTTGATTGATTTCTAGCTCAATTAATTCTAAACGTTGTAAAACCTGAGGTTTAGTAGCGATGATTTGTTGAATTTGCTCTAAATAAGTTTCAATTTTTTCGCAATCTTTCTTATATTCACGGGCTTTTTCCTTAGCTTTCTCTGCCAACTCTTCGTATTGTTCCAATTTAAGGAGTTTAGCCAATACTTGTTTGCGTTCATCAGGCTTAAGTAACATAAATTGGTCAGCTCGACCTTGACGTAGATAAGCAGAATTAATAAAAGTATTATAGTCTAATTTTATATGTTTATTAATCTCCTCTTGAGCGGCTTTTATTCCTTTATTAGAGATAGGGATAAAGCCTTTAGATGGGTGATAAATTTGGAATTGTAAACTAGGGCGACCGTTTCGTTGACGACGTCGAATAACTCGATAGGTGTTTTCGCCAAAACCAAACTCAAAATCAACCTTAACCTCGGTTGCACCAGTATGAATGACATCATCGTCACTTGCGGCACGGGTTTCACCCCAAATCGCCCAGGTAATCGCCTCTAAAAGAGATGATTTCCCCGCACCGTTGACACCGCAGATACAAGCGGTATGTAAACCGCGAAAATCCAAGGTAGCTTGTTGATAACTGAGAAAATTTTTGAGGGTTAATCGTCGAGGAATCATGAGGAGCAAACTATTAGTACTTATGAACTACTATAACATTGCTGATAAGAATAACCAGCAAAAAAAGCAAAAATTTGTTAAATTGTATTATTATTAAGGTTTGGATTAAAATAAAATCCAAGTCTTTGGAACTTCGATAACCCGAAAATGAAGCAACGACAAGAAAGACGATTTGACTACGTTAAAATAGGATTAGCTTCCCCAGAGAGAATCAGACAGTGGGGAGAGAGAACATTACCCAATGGAATGGTAGTAGGTGAGGTAACTACTCCAGAAACAATCAATTATCGTACCCTCAAGCCAGAAATGGATGGGTTATTCTGTGAGAAAATTTTTGGACCATCCAAAGATTGGGAGTGCTGGTGTGGTAAGTATAAACGAGTACGACACAAAGGAATTGTTTGTGAACGCTGTGGAGTAGAGGTCACCGAGTCGCGGGTACGTCGTCATCGGATGGGCTATATTAAATTAGCTGCGCCTGTGACCCATGTCTGGTATCTCAAGGGGATTCCTAGTTATCTGAGTATTTTACTAGATATGCCCTTAAGGGATGTAGAGCAGATTGTTTATTTCAACTCTTATGTAGTTTTAGATCCTGGTAATGCCACTAATTTAACGGTTAAACAATTACTAACCGAGGATCAATGGCAAGAAATCGAAGAGCAAATCTACGCTGAAGACTCTACCCTAGAAGGTATTGAGGTAGGTATTGGTGCCGAAGCAATACAAAAGTTATTAGCAGAAATTGATTTAGAGTCAGAAGCAGAAAAACTGCGAGCAGAAATTATTGATAGTAAAGGTCAGAAAAAAGCGAAATTAATTAAAAGACTCAGGGTAATTGATAATTTCATCGCTACAGGTTCTTCCCCTGAATGGATGGTACTATCGGTGATTCCTGTGATTCCTCCTGATTTACGGCCAATGGTACAACTCGATGGGGGACGTTTTGCCACTTCTGATTTAAATGATCTCTATCGTCGAGTAATTAATCGTAATAACCGTTTAGCTCGTTTACAAGAGATTCTCGCTCCGGAGATTATTGTGCGCAATGAAAAACGGATGCTCCAAGAGTCTGTTGACGCGTTGATTGATAACGGGAGAAGGGGAAGAACGGTTGTCGGTGCTAATAATCGTCCTCTGAAATCTCTTTCTGATATTATCGAGGGTAAACAAGGTCGTTTCCGTCAAAACCTGTTAGGTAAAAGGGTTGACTATTCGGGGCGATCGGTGATCGTGGTAGGTCCTAAGCTGAAAATCTATCAGTGTGGGCTACCTAGAGAGATGGCGATCGAGTTGTTCCAACCTTTTGTGATTCATCGTCTAATGCGCTTGAATGAAGCTACTAATATCAAAGCGGCGAAAAAGATGATTCAACGCAATGATCCTAAAATTTGGACGGTTTTAGAGCAGGTAATTACGGGTCACCCTGTTTTGCTCAATCGCGCTCCTACTCTACACCGTTTAGGGATCCAAGCTTTTGAACCGATTTTAGTAAATGGTCGTGCGATTCAGTTACACCCTCTAGTCTGTCCACCTTTTAACGCGGATTTTGATGGGGACCAAATGGCGGTACACGTACCTCTATCTTTGGAAGCTCAAGCAGAAGCCCGTTTATTGATGATGGCTTGTCATAATATCCTTTCGCCAGCGACGGGACGTCCAATCATTGCTCCTTCTCAAGATATGGTCTTGGGTTGTTATTATTTAACAGCGGAAAATCCTCATGCTCTCAAGGGTGCAGGTCGCTATTTTGCTAATCTCGACGATGTGATTAAAGCCTATGAACAGGATATTTTAGAGTTACATAGCTATATCTGGGTTAGATATGATGATGAAGTGCAAACCGATCAACCCGATAATGAGGTTCTCGAGACAGAAACCTTAGAAGATGGTACGGTTTGGAAACATTATCGCTTACGTAAGGTGAGAGAGACGGCTTCGGGAGAGAAGATCGCCCAATATATTAAAACTACTCCAGGTCGGGTTATCTACAATAAAACTATCTTAGATGCCCTTGCTTTCTAGATTGTACTTGTCCTTGTGAGAGGAGTCCAGGGGGATCTAGTCTTAGGGGTGGGGTTACTCCTAAACTTTGATCCCCCAAACTGTGGGGATTTTTGACTATGCTAGTAAAGCTTTTGCTTGTTTAACGATGTTATCTACGGTGAAGCCGAATTTTTCTAAGACTACCTCACCTGGAGCGGAGGCGCCAAAATGATCGATTCCGATTGTAGCTCCTTCGCTGCCAACGTAACGACACCACCCCATGGTTGAACCTGCTTCTACAGCTAGCCTTTTGGTAACAGCTTTGGGTAGGACAGACTCTTTGTAAGCAGCGTCTTGCATTTCAAAGAGTTCCCAACTAGGCATAGAAACCACTCTGACTTTTACTCCTTCTTGAGCTAGGGTAGCTGCGGCTTTTACACAGAGATGGGTTTCCCCACCGGTCCCAATCAGGATTAGTTCTGGTGTGCCTTCACAGTCTTCGAGGATGTAAGCACCAAGGGCGGTCTTTTCCAGAGAACTTCCGGCTAAAATGGGTAGATTTTGACGGGAAAGGGCTAAGAGAGTGGGACGATGACGATTTTCTACCGCTACTTTATAAGCTCCAGAGGTTTCGTTACCATCGGCGGGACGAATAACGATCAGATTGGGAATAAGGCGTAAAGAGGCGATATGCTCAATGGGTTGGTGAGTAGGTCCATCTTCTCCTAGGGCGATGGAATCGTGAGTCATCACCCAGATAACCCCTGCTTCGGATAAAGCCGAAACGCGGATGGCGTTGCGCATATAGTCGGTAAAGACTAGGAAGGTTGCACCGTAGGGAATTAAACCAGAGTTATGGAGGGCGATCCCGTTACAGATAGCTCCCATAGCGTGTTCTCTGACCCCAAAACGGAGGTTACGATTTTGGTATTGACCTTTTTGGAAGTCACCATAACCTTTGAGTAGGGTTTTGTTGGAGGGGGCTAAATCTGCTGAACCACCGATTAATTCTGGTAAAACGCCGGCAAGGGCGTTGAGGGTAGCTCCCGATTGGTTGCGGGTAGCATCTGCTTTGCTTTCAGGGGTATAGGTGGGGAGGACATCGGCCCAGCCTTCGGGAAGTTTCCCGCTCATTAGTCTTTCCAGGAGGGCGGCTTCTTCGGGGTATTTAGTTTTATAAGCTTGAAATAGTTCGTTCCACTCTCTTTCTAGTTGTTCACCTCTAGCTATCGCTTGACGGAATTGTGCTAGGGCCTCTGGGGGAACTTCAAATTCGGGGTAAAGCCAGCCGAGACTTTCCCGAGTAGCTTGAATTTCCGCTTTACCTAGGGGTGAGCCGTGGACGTCGTGGCTGTTGGCTTTGTTGGGTGAACCATAGCCAATGGTGGTGGTAATTTTAATTAAAGACGGTTTGTCGGTAACTGCTTTAGCGGCGGCGATCGCTTTTTCTATGGCTTCCAGGTCTGTGTTACCGTCTTCTACGTGTTGTACGTGCCAGCCATAGGCTTCGTAACGCTTAGCTACGTCTTCGGTGAAGGCGATCTCCGTAGAGCCATCGATGGAGATGTGGTTATCGTCGTAGAGGGCGATTAGTTTACCTAAGCCTAGGTGTCCGGCCAGAGAGCAAGCTTCCCCTGAAATTCCCTCCATATTACAACCATCCCCCAAGATCACGTAGGTGTAATGGTCGATGAGGGGAAAATCTGGTTTATTAAAGGTTGCTGCTAGGTGAGCTTCGGCGATCGCCAAGCCTACGGCGTTAGCGATTCCTTGTCCTAGTGGTCCTGTGGTTACTTCTATCCCTTTGGTGACGTGATTCTCTGGGTGTCCTGGGGTTTTGGAGTTCCACTGCCGGAATTGTTTAATATCTTCTATACCAACGCTATCGTATCCCGTTAAATATAATAACGCGTAGTGCAACATACAACCGTGCCCCGCGGACAGGACAAAGCGATCGCGGTTTAACCAATCAGGATTTTTGGGGTTAAAACGTAAAAAGCGATCCCAAAGGACAAAAGCCATGGGAGCAGCGCCCATGGGCAACCCTGGGTGACCCGAGTTAGCTTTTTCGACGGCGTCTATAGCTAGAAAACGGATGGAATTGATACAGAGTTCTGAAAGTGACTGAGTTTGAACAACCATAATCTTGATTTGCTTTAAGTTGACTGTAAAATAATCATCCCATTATTCTGATTAATATTTTTTAAAGATTAGCGTGGCGTTATTTCCTCCAAAACCGAAGGAATTAGACAATGCTATCTCTACTTTTTGTTCACGACTCACTCGGGGTACATAGTCCAAGTCACATTCAGGATCTAGATTATCCAAATTTATAGTGGCGTGAATTTTATCTTGATATACTGACATCACCGTTGCTATGGCTTCGATTCCTCCAGAGCCTCCCAACAAATGTCCGGTCATCGATTTAGTAGAACTAATGGCCAATTTATAGGCGTGTGCGCCAAAGGTTTTTTTGATGGCTTTGGTTTCGTTGATGTCGTTAGCCTGAGTACTCGTCCCGTGAGCATTGATATAATCTACTTGCTCTGGTTTAATTCCTGCATCCTTGAGGGCTAATTCCATAGAGCGGGTCGCCCCACGTCCTTCAGGAGCTGGCGCTGTCAGATGATAGGCATCACAACTGAGTCCATAGCCGATTACTTCGGCGTAGATTTTGGCGCCTCTAGCTAGAGCCTGTTCTAGTTCTTCTAAGATGAGGATCCCGCTACCTTCCCCCATGACGAAGCCATCGCGATCCCTATCAAAAGGTCTGCTCGCCTTGGTTGGTTGGTCATTGCGTAGTGATAAAGCTTTAGCGGCGCTGAACCCTGCTACTGCCAGAGGAGTGATGGCTGCTTCTGCTCCCCCACAAATCATGGCTTTGACATAACCTCTTTGAATCATTCTCAAGGCGTCGCCAATGCCATGAGTCCCGGCGGCACAAGCTGTTACTGGACAGAGATTTGGTCCTGTTACTCCTAGTTGTATCGCCACCTGTGCTGCTGCCATATTAGCAATCATCATTGGTACCATAAAGGGACTGCAACGACTTGGTCCTTTCGTTAGACACACTTCGTGTTGTGTCTCTAATACTAGCAGTCCTCCTATTCCTGTACCTATAGCTACGCCGATTTGTTCTGAATTAAGCTCGTTAATACTTAAGCCCGCATCTGCTATAGCTTGTTTACTTGCTGCTACGGCGAATTGAGCAAAACGATCCATTCTTTTGGCTTCTTTGCGGTTGATATAATCATTGACCTCAAAGCCCTTGACTTCTCCGGCAATTTTACAGGCTTGGTTTTCGGCGTCAAACAGAGTTATCGGTCCTATGCCACTCTTGCCACTGAGTAAACCTTCCCAGTATGTTTCCAGATTGTTCCCGAGGGGGCTAATCACCCCTAATCCCGTTACCACAACTCGTTTCAGTTGTAAATTGGTCATTTCTTTTATTTAATTCAAAGGCAGTTTTTGCATCAGGTAGCTTAGATGGGTTAATTCGGGGGTGAAATAGTTATGAAACTGGTTCTTTTTCTTTAGATATATGCTCTACTACCTTGCCCACGGTATCGAGCTGTTCAGCTACTTCGTCACTCACTTCTATCTCAAATTCTTCTTCTAGAGCCATGATTAGTTCTACTAGATCTAAAGAGTCCGCGCCTAAGTCATTAGCGAAGTCTGCTTCTAGTTTTACTTGCTCTTCTTCTACTTCTAGTTTCTCTACTACTACTTTCTTAACTCTAGCAAAGATTTCTTCATTCATTGTTTTTGTTTTTCCTAGATGATATCCTTAAAGATAGACATTTTTATATCATATCGGAAAAAGGGATCAAAAAAGCAATCTTTGTTTAAACTACAATAAATATATGCTCAAATACGCTTACTTCCCAGGCTGCGTCGCTCAAGGAGCTTGTCGGGAACTCTACTTATCTACCAACGCTCTGGCTAATGCTTTGGGGATAGAACTAGTCGAACTTAAACAAGCGGCCTGTTGTGGTTCGGGGACTTATAAAGAGGATTCACAACTTTTAGAAGATACGGTGAATGCCCGTAATCTGGCTTTAGCGGAATCTTTGCATTTACCCATGTTAACCCACTGTAGCACTTGTCAAGGGGTCATTGGTCACGTAGATGAAAGACTCAAAGCAGCTCAACAAAATAACCCAGATTACTTCAATCAAGTCAATAATTTTCTGACTCAACAAAAATGTCACCCCTATCAAGGAACCACAGAGGTTAAACATTTGCTCTGGGTTTTGGTAGGAGATTATGGCTTGGAAGCCTTAGCGGCTAAAGTAAGGCGTAAGTTAGCCGGACTAAATTGCGCCGCTTTTTATGGTTGTTATTTACTCAGAGGTCAAGACCATATACCCTATGATCATCCGGTTGCTCCCGAATCCCTGGAAAATGTCTTTGTTACCGTGGGAGCTAACCCAATTTATTATTCAGGGAGAACCCAATGTTGTGGGTGGCCTATCTCTAGCTATGCGACGACCGAAGCTTTACAAATGGCGGGAAAACATCTAGCTGAGGCGATCGCCGCTGGCGCAGATTGTTTAGTGACCCCCTGTCCCTTATGTCATCTGAATCTGGATTCCCGTCAACCGGAGGTAGCTAAAGTCACTAAGCAAAAGCTAAACATTCCAGTGCTACATCTATCCCAACTAGTATCCCTAGCTTTGGGTATAGCACCAGAAAAATTAGGTTTAGACCGTCACGTGGTCTCTACTCAACCAGTCTTAGAGAAGTTAGGCTTCTGATTCGCCGGCGTGATAGGAACTCCTAACCAAAGGACCAGAGCGCACCTGGGTAAAACCAAGGGAACGAGCGAAGTCACCGAGTTGGTCGAATTCAGCAGGAGTCCAGTACTTTTGCACCGGGAGATGTTCTAGGGAAGGACGTAAATACTGCCCAAGGGTAAGGCGATCGCAACCGACGGCTCTTAAATCATGGAGAGTTTGTCTGATTTCGGCTTCGGTTTCACCATGTCCTAACATTAAACCAGATTTGGTGGGAAGGTTAGGGTTAAACTCTTTAACTAAACTGAGAACCCGTAGGGAGCGATCGTATTTAGCACCCCTTCTGACTGGTCCTTGGAGACGTTCTACGGTTTCAATATTATGGTTATAACAAGCGGGTTGAGCTTCTACCAATAATTTAACCCGCTCTTTTTGTTTAACAGCAGCATCATGACCACTCCAAAAATCAGGGGTAAGTACCTCAATTTGTGTACCAGGATTAAGTTCACGAATTTTGTTCATTACCTTAACAAACCAACTAGCACCACCATCAGCTAAATCATCTCTAGCAACAGAGGTAAGAACAACGTAACGTAGACCCAATAATTTAACCGCTTCAGCCACCTTTTGAGGTTCTTTTGGGTCTAAAATCATCGGTGCTCGACCTTTTTCTACTTGACAAAAGGCGCAGGCACGAGTACAGGTTTGTCCCATTAATAAAAATGTTGCCGTTTTTTGAGCGTAACACTCACTACGATTGGGACAGCGTCCCTCTTCACAAATGGTGTAAATTTGGCGTTGTTTAATAATTCGTTGCACCGGAGAAATGTCGCTAGCTTTACCAATACTAGGACGTAACCAAGAGGGGAAATTTCTAATTTCCGAACTCCACTCTGGTTGTAGGTTGTGACTAGGATTAGACATAGGTATAATAACCAGAAATTTTTAACTATTATCTCAAAAAAACCTATTGACTAGCCTTGGCAGCGACTTTTAAGTTCTTGAAGAAGTCAAATAGGCTAAAATAAATTTCAAATCGCTAAAAAAAATAATTAAGCTCATCTATAAATAAAGAGTTATAAGGAGTGAAATTGGTGGCTAGTCGGAAAATTCTGGTTATTGATGATAGTAGGGTAATTAGACGATGTGTAAAAGATATGTTACCAGAGGGACAGTTTGAAATTATAGAAGCGCAAGATGGACAAGAGGGATGGAATTTGATCCAAAGCGTAGAACCTAACTTAATTATGCTGGACTTCTTTTTACCGAAAATGAGTGGTTGGGACGTCTATCTTCAAATTCAAAAACAGGAAGAACTTAAAGCTATCCCCCTGGTCTTGATGTCCGGTCGTAAAGAAGAGGTGACCGATAAAATTAAAGAACCTTTTTTGGATTTTGCCTTTGTAGAAAAACCCTTTGATCAAAAACAACTGATTGAAGGGATTAAAGATGCGATGCAAAAAGCGAAAAAATTCGCCGTTGCTAAACCAGCAGCAAAAGCAACTCCAGCTGTTGAGGCTGTTTCTACCGATCCCGAAGGGATGGCTGCAGAAATTAAACAACTTAAAGCAACCATAGCCAAAATGCAGCAAGAAATGACGCAAATGAAGAAACAATTTAATCAAGTTGTCCAAATCATCAAACAAAAACTAAAGTAATTCGGTGAAACCAAAAATAATCTTAATCGGCAAAGTATTGGCGATCGCCTGGTTAATAGCCTTATTTATTAAATATATTGCCGTTACCTTACCCATCTCTCCTAGTACAACTAACGCCTTGATTGGGGTATTTTTTCCTCCAGTAGTGATGGTTTTATTATTAATCTGGAGAAATCAAGACAATGTCAGCCAAAATGAAGCAGATAAGGACAATTCAGTCAATTAACGCCAAAATTAAACAAGGTTCGGCTGTAGTTTGGACAGTAGCAGAGCTGAAAAAAAAAGTTAAAGAAATAGGCGTAACGAGCTGTTATGAACAGGTAGATGTGATTTGTACCGGAACATTTGAAGCGATGGAGTCATCGGGAGCGTTTATCAACATTGGACATACGGATCCCCCGATTAAAATTCGGCAATGTTGGTTAGATGGTATACCTGTTTATGCGGGTTTTGGCGCGGTAGATTTATATCTAGGGGCTACGAGCATGGCTGATTATGGGGGGAAAACAGAAGTTCCCGAAGTGGAAGAAAAAGGGGGAGGTCATGTTATAGAGGAATTAATTGCGGGGAAAACAATCCACCTAAGAGCTGTTGGACAAGTGACCGATTGTTATCCGAGAGCTTCTTTAGAAACCTCGATTAACCGCGATACCATCAATCAATTTTATTTATTTAATCCTCGCAATCTTTATCAAAATTTTATTGTTGGGGTGAATGCAGGCGATCGCCCTTTATTTACCTATCTAGGTCCATTGTTACCCCGTTTAGGAAATGCGGTTTACTCCAATCCTGGAGCCATTTCTCCTTTGTTTAACGATCCTAAATTAGAAGTAATCGGCATTGGTACGCGCATTTTTTTAGGTGGAGCGATGGGTTATATTACCTGGGAGGGAACACAACATTTTCCCTTGCAAAAACGTTTACCCAATGATACCCCCATTGGACCGGCGGCGACCTTAGCTTTGATTGGTAATGCTAAAGAAATGGACTCTTATTGGGTGAGAGGTTGTTATTTTCAAAATTATGGACCATCTTTAATGTTAGGTGTCGGGATTCCCTTACCGGTTTTACACGAAGGAGTAATTAGACGTTGTGGGATTCAAGACGAGGAAATAGTAGCGCCAATTGTTGACTTTTCTATACCTAGAAGGGTACGTCCTACTTTTGGTCTAGTCACCTATGCTCAATTAAAAAGCGGTAAAATCACCATTGAGGGTAAAACAGTAAGAACAGCACCTTTAGCTAGTATTGCCCGTTCTTTAGAAGTAGCCGAGGCTTTAAAAAGCCTAATCGAAAAAGGTGATTTTACCTTAACCGAGCCTGTAGCCTCCCTACCGATGGATCGTTCTTTTTTACCCCAAGACAATCTGAGTTCTCCCTTAACCTTAGAATAAAGTCGTGAAAAAATTAACTATTAAACAAGGCTCTCTCTTCTTGGCAACAACATTGTTACTAGGAGGTATAGGGGGTTATTTTTGGTTTCAACCCCAAGCCAAAAGATTAGGCACAGAAATAATTGCTCTAGTTGAGGACTACCGTTTTTCTCTACAGGGAGTACCCCAAGAAGTGGTGGATAATCAATCTTCCCGGGTACTAGAGTTAGTCTTAGAAACACCAGAAGCTAGAAGAGAAGAATTAAGGAGCATTGCCGAGGGTAAACCTAGTCTAGAACGTAATCGAGCTCGTTATTTATTAGCTACTGATTTAATCGCTGAATATGAAGGCGGTGAAGCTTTAGTTTTATTGAGACGTCTAGAAAAAACTTACCCTGTTTTAGCTCCCTATATTTTACTCAAAAGAGGGAGAGCCTACGAGTTAACTAATAATCGGGAAAAAGCTCAACAGACCTGGCTGGAGTTAATCAAGAATTACCCCGATGCTCCAGCCACGGCTCAAGCTATGTTTTCTTTAAGTAATTATGATCCTCAATATCTTAACCAGATGATCGCGCGGTTTCCGCAACATCCTTTGACTCATGAGATAGTACGTAAACGGTTAGCGGAAAACCCCGAAGATTTAGAGTCAATGTTACTGTTAGCTACCTATGACCATAGTTATAGCACTAATAAGATTAGAGACCGATTGATTTTAGAACACAGCGGTGCTCTGACGGTAAAAAATTGGCAAAGTATCGGTGCGGGTTATTGGCGCAGTGGGGAATATCGGAAAGCTTCAGATGCTTATCGCTATGTAAATGGGGATCCTCGGAGTATTTATCGTACTGCTAGGGGGTTGGAAATTAACGGCAATACAAATCAGGCGATTAGTTGGTATAAAAAACTAGTTACCGAGTTTCCCGATGCTCAAGAAACGGCTCTAGCTTTAGAACATTTAGCGACTTTATCGGGTGGGAAGGCTTCTTTATTTTATCTAGATTTATTAATTAAAAAATTTCCCGCACAAGCGGCTATGGCTTATTATCGTAAATCGATTATTTTAGATTTCTTCCAATCTCCCGGGTCAGCAGTGGAGGCAAGAGAGAAGTTATTAACCGATTATCCAGATTCAGAAGCAGCGATAACTTATCGTTGGGAACAGGCTCAAAAACAGGCTAAAGCGGGGAATAAAAGCCAAGCTATAGAAATGATCAAACCAATCCTAGAGACTAGTTCTAGTAGTGATGTAGTTCCAGAAGCGGTTTTTTGGTTAGGTAAATGGTCTTTAGAGCTAGGGCAACAAGAACAGGCCAAAAAAGCCTTTGAATACATTCTAACCCATCATTGGCAATCTTATTATGCTTGGCGCGCAGCCGTTTTTCTCGGTTGGGATGTGGGGGATTTTACCGATGTACGCTCTCACAGTCCTGAAGTGGTCAAACCAAAAACAAGGACGACACCTCCGGCGGGGTCACCAACTTTTCAGGAATTATTTTTATTGGGTCAAGATTTAGACGCTGATTATCTATTCAACTCAGATCTTGGCGATCGCCAAGATTTAAGCGTTGCGGAACAATTTACCCAGGGATTACTCTTATTAGAGAAACAACGATACCGTGAAGCTATTAACTTAATTTGGAATTTAAAAATGCGGGAAGAGCCAAGAGAACAAGCCCAATGGCAAGAATTACGGCAAACTGCTGGTTATTGGCAGGCTCTTTTTCCTTTCCCTTATTATCAAACTATTTTGACTTGGTCAGAAAAAAGAGACCTTAACCCGTTGCTAGTTATTTCCCTAATTCGTCAAGAGTCAACCTTTGAGGTTGAGGCTCGTTCTCCCGTTGGTGCTACAGGATTAATGCAAATGATGCCGAGTACAGCTCGGTGGATTGTTGAGCTTAGTGATATTCACCCAGATTATTCTTTAGTTGATCCAGAGGATAACGTCATCTTAGGTACTTGGTATTTTGACCACACCCATGAGCAATATCAGAACAATTCCCTGTTTGCGGTAGCGAGTTATAACGCCGGTCCTGGGAATGTTAACAACTGGAAAAAGAAATACTCTTGGAAGGATTTTGATGTTTTTGTCAATAACATCCCCTTCCCTGAGACTCAAGGATATGTAAAATCTGTTTTTGGTAATTACTGGAATTATTTGCGCATTTACAATCCTCAAGTCTCTGAATTAGTCTCACAGTACAACGGGATTAACTTGCTGAGAGAGAGCAACTTAAAAGCCCAAGACTGAAAACTATTCGGGCAGATTTTTCAAAGCATCTTTGCTGACTGGGACTAAATCACCGTAAGTAGTTAAGCCTAGATACATCTCTGATTCTTCAGGGATTAGTTTACCTGTGAAAACACAACTTTCATCTTTAGCGGCTTTTGCTTCGATCAGGGCACGGATATCAGCCTTAGAAAATTTAGGGCGATAATCTCCTGATTTTTGTTGCACATAGTTCCAGAGGATGTCACGGATTAAAGCTTGATAACCTTGATTACCAGAGAGTTTTTTGAGTTTTTCTTTGAGTTGTCTTTCGAGACGGATGCTGGTAACTTCCATTTCGGTGGTTGATGTACGATTCATGGTCCGCATTAATTTTTCCTCAAACAAATTGTTACTTAACAGTACTTAGTATATTGTATTGTATTTCGCGTTATTAGGGACAAAAACTCAAAAAATTTCAGGCTAATTTTCGTTATTTTCTCCGGTTGTAGAAACCACAACGGTTTTAGGCGCAGCATAGGGGTTAGATTCATCGGTGGGAAGTTCTGTTAAGGGGTTTAAGTCATCAACAGAGTTAATCACAGCTCCTAAAAGGGGTAATTCTCCTTCAGAAAACTGCTCGATGGTCTCGTTTAACAGACTTTTTTGAGTGATTCCCGGACGAGTGACTAAAACAACCGCGTCAATCAGAGGCTCTAATAAAAGAGCGTCGTTACAACTAGCCAAAGAGGGGGTATCAATGATCACTAAATCAAAACGTCCCCGTGCATCGCGGAGGAGTCTTTGCAATTCGTTAGATTCAATAATGCTTACTGCTTGTTTTTGTGGTCCGGTGCTCGGGAGGAGATAGAGATTTTCTTGCCCTGGAACCAGATTGATACAATCCCCACGGGAGGTATAATAACGCAATGGTTCAGTTTTAGCCTCAGCCGGAACGGTTAAATCAAAAACACCAGCTAGGGAAGATGAGCGTAAGTTAGCTTCTACGAGTAAGGTACGTTTTCCTGCTTGAGCTGAAGCGATGGCCAAATTATAAGCAGTAACGCTTTTTCCTTCTAAAGGATTAATACTGGTTACCAGAATTAACTTATAGGATTCTGTGCCAAAACGACGAATATTACTGCGTACCCGTTCATAAAAAGCTAGATAGGGTGAATCCGGGTTTTTGAGGACTGAGTGAGATGCTTCTGTGGCGAGATTGGGACTAATAGTAGGTATTTGTCCCAAAACTGGTAACCCTGCACTGCTTAGGGTTTCCCGTAATTCTTGGGCCGTGTGCAGGCGATCGTCTAGGGTAGCTAAGAGGAAGGTTAAACCACTCACGGCTAAACCACCTAGGAGAAAACCTCCACCTAAAATCAACAGAGGGTTAGTAGGTAATTCCAAAGCGGGAATTGCTCTCGGTACGTATGGCTCTTGTGCGATAACCAAACTACTTACGGTTTCCGCCTCAGCAGCTTTAGCATCAGTCAGAGCTGCTAAGATGGTTTGATAAAGGATACGTTGACTTTCGACGGTTTGAACCAATCTCGCTTGTTGTAATTGTTTATCGGGGGAAGCTTCGTATTCTTGACGTAATTGTTGTTCTAATTCTTCTAAAGCTTGTAATTGACTGGTTAAACCTTCTTTTTGGGTTTTTAAGGCTACTAATTGATTGGCTAATTCTTGTCTGGCTAAATCTAGATTACTTTCTTTGCGGATGTTTTCGGGTAATTCTGTTAAGACTCCATCATCACCGATTAATTCTTGAGCGCGCTGTTGCAACAGTTTCTCTGCAGCTTGCTTTTGGTTGAATAAGTCAACCATGGTGGGATGTTCCGGACGCAGTTCGTTTTGTGATTGTTCGATACTGGCTTCAATTTCGAGAATTTGGGATCTTAAGGTAGCGATAATGGGGTCAGCGCTAAGAACTGATGAGGTATAAGCTTGTTCTGGTGTTAAGCCTAATTGTTTGACGATACTATCTATTTGCGCATTAATTTGTTCGAGCAGTAATTTAACCTCTCTCTGTTGGGTTTGAGCGTTAGTAATCCCATTAAACAGGCTACCGTCTTCTAAAGCCAATAAAGCTGAACCATCGGTACTGATGTAACGGTAAAATGATTCTTCCGCCTCTGTCAAGTCTTTTTTTACCACTTCAAGTCTTTCGTTGAGAGCGTTAATTCTTTCTCTAAGTTGATAACTGTTTAACCAGCGACTATAGTTAACCATCTCTTCCATGAAGACTCGCAAGATAAAACGAGACTGCACAGAATCCACAGTGCCATTATATTCTAAAGAAATTAATTGTTCTGGTTGAGGTATTCCTGGGGGTAAATTTCCTGGGGGTGGAAGGGTGATTTTTAATTGTCTGACTATGGCGGCGAGCTGATTATTGTCTATAGCCAGAGCATCTCTAACCGCTTCTAAGACTTGGGGAGATAGTAATAATTCTTGAGAGATTAAACTTCTGCCTTGAATTTGTACTTGTTCTCCGGTTGTGGTAAAAATAGGTGGAGGATTACGGAAAGATAATGTACCTATTGCTTTATAAGTTACTTGAGGCTGTTCGGGTTTAGGTCTTAGGGCTAAAACCACAGAAGCGCCGATAATCAAGGTAAATAATAGTAAATTTAGAAGTTTATGCTCGTTTAGGGCTATGAGAAAGCGTTTGACTAAAGGTGGTGTCATAATATTTATGTCTTATTTTAATCCTTAAACAGGGCAACTTTTTACAGATATTGTTGCACATTTTAAATTTATTTAGTTATAATTTCACTTTCTTGTATTTACAGGCGCTTAGGCTAATTCCTCCCGCTGAACTCTTCTCAAAATATCCCCTCTAGGGGTATTGAAGTAACCAATGCCAACCAATGATAATAGTAAATAATAGACTAAAAAGATCTCTAAAAGTTGATATGCAAAAAATTAAGTGGTTATCACCGTTATTATTTCTGGGGATCCTATGTCAACCGGAAGAAACCTTGGCTCATGGTGCTCGGATTACCTACTCGGAAACCCGCGGGATTCAGATTGTTGCTACCTATGACCAGGGAAATCCTATGGCCAATGCTCAAGTAGTTATCTATGCTCCTAATGATCCTGCTACCCCTTGGTTAAAGGGAGAAACCGATTCCCAAGGTAGTTTCAGCTTTGTTCCAGATGTCGATCAACCAGGGAATTGGGATGTGCAGGTACGTCAGTCTGGTCACGGTTCTATAATTAGTATTCCTGTAGCTGCTGAGTCCTCTACCTCGGAAACGGCAATTACCCCTGCTACTTCTGCAGACTCAGATTATACTCTTGGGCAAAAAATGTTAATGAGTGTTAGTGCTGTTTGGGGTTTTGTGGGGACTGCGCTCTTTTTTTCGCGTCAACCAAGGAAAAGCTAATTATGCACATTCCTGATGGTTTTTTACCTCCTAGTGTTTATCTGACTGGTTACGGAATTACAGGATTGACAACTTGGTATTGTTTAAGGCAAATTCGTCGCGCTGCTATCCCTGTTGAACAGGAAATTCCCAAAGCTTCATTATTAACCGCTGCTTTTTTTGTAGCTTCGAGTATTTATTTACCTGTTCCTCCTACTAGTATTCATTTTGTGATGAATGGTTTAATGGGAATTATCCTAGGTTATTATGCTTTTTTAGCTATTCTAGTCGGACTTTTTTTTCAAGCTGTAATCTTTGGACATGGAGGGATGACTAGTTTAGGAATTAATGCAGTAATTATGGGTATTCCTGCTTTAATTGCTTATTATTTATTTTCTGGTTTAAAGATTTTACCTTTATCAGTAAGAGCTTTTATTACTGGTGCTTTGGCTCTAGCAATTTCTGCTAGTCTTTTTACAATAGTTATGATTAGCTTTATTCCTGCTGATATTGATGTAGATCTAGAAAAAAAGGCGATATTATTTAGTTTAATTGGCTATGGGATTCAATCTTTGCTTGAGGGTATTTTTAC
>CALGKL010000333.1 GCA_937930495.1 uncultured Gloeocapsa sp. | reverse complement strand
TCTAATAAGCCGAGAGGAGGATTAATTTCGATTCTTTTTGTTTCTAAATCCACAACTGGTACTATTTCTTTAACGAAAGGAATTAAGGCTGTGGTTTGTGTTCCCTCTAGGGTTATTTCTAATAAATCATTACCGAGAGATAGTATAGCAGTGACTAGGCCAATTTTGGTTTGATCCTGTTGATGATAGACGGGAAGGTTAATTAAATCAGATACGTGATATTCTTCTGGTGCTAATTTGGGGCGATCGCTTTTACTGACGAGTAGTTTGGCGCCTTTTAAATTTTCCGCGGCGGTGCGATCGCTGATTTGGGCTAATTTGATTACATATATATTTTTACCAGGAATGGGGTAACTTGAGACTAATTCTACTGCTTCGGGTAAATCATCTGGAGAACGAAGCAACCATCTTTTACCTAGTTGGGTAAATCTTTCGGGGAAATCGCTGCTATTTTTTACCCTCAATTCCCCTTTCAAACCTTGAGCAGCGACGATTTCACCTATTTCCAACCATTGATCATCCATGTGAGTTTGAATCCTTAAGCTTTGAGTTGCTGACGTAATCTATTTTGTTGTTTTTTGAGTTGTCTTTGTCGAGCTGCTCCCCCTTTTCCTTTGGTATTACGTCCTTCTTTACGGGGGGATTCCCAACGTTTTAAGAGCCGAGACATACTATATATTTAGTGATTTTATTGTATTTATTTTATTATACCACTAGGTTGATGTTCTGCCGCTACTAGGCGATCGCAACCTGAGTGAGGTTTAGCCCAAAGGTATTGACTTTCGTTGGGATTTCCCCAACATAAACCCAGATAAAGTTCATCACAACCTGAATAAACTTCAGCCCATTCTCGTTGTTTAACCAGGTTGGTTAAGGTTGTCAGGGAGATTTCCTGAAAACTTTCTGTCAGCTGAAAATATTTCATATTAGCTGTAGCTTTGATCCAGAAATCGATAATCGAGGGTTTAGCATTAACTAAAATCTGTTTATCCGTTTCGATAGCGGTTAGTTGACTGTGTACTTCGGGGATGGAGATAGAAAAACCGCGAAACTGACAGACTCGCCAAACTATTCCTGAAACCTGGTGTTCTTTTTGATATTGGTGTACTTGGGCACGAAAATCCCGATAAGCAAATACCTTACTAACTTTATCTAAATTCAAAGCTTTAGCGATGACAGGATTATCAATTCTCAACCTAGAAGAAATCAATAACCTTTGACCTTGCCAATTAGCTTTTAATTCTGCTTCGAGGATATCGATTAGTTCTTGAGTTGTGTACACCATGATGTAGTAAATTTTAAAGCCTACTCCCTAATTTACGTTCAACCTGATGGGCTTGATAAACAATCCAGGGAAAGAATAACTTAGCTAATTTTAACTTACGTAAAACGGCATGAGGATCGCTCAAATGGGTTTTTGGGAGAGTTTCTCCCATTTCTTTAAAAACTAAACCCAAGGGGATGTTAATCTCATCTTGTAATTGCAGACAACGAGTGAAAAAAGGACCATAAGCCGAAAGAATCGAACCCACACCTCCTCTGACTTGTCCCCAACCGATGAAACAGATGTTAGCATAATCTTCTAGGAATGAACCGCCATAACAGTTAAGAATTGGTCCCTTGACTCGTTGTAATTCTGGTGGTAGGAAAGGATAAGCTAAATAATAACCGGTTCCACAGACGATTAAATCAACTGTTTCTTGTGTCCCATCGACAAATTTTACTTTTTCTCCTGCTAAAGCGAGTACTCCGGGTTTAGGGATAATCTTACCGTGTTTGAGATAATAGGGAACTTCGTTGTTAACCGTAGGGTGTTTAGTAAAAAGCCGATGTTGGGGTTTAGCCAGACCATAGTCAGAATGTTGGCCAAAAGTCAGACGAATGATGGTATGGACGAAGAGACGTTGTATAAACTCTGGCATCCAACCTCTAATCAAATCGGTAACCGGAATACCTGCGAAGGTTTTGGGGATAAACCAGACCGAATCTCGCATACTCAAGATACATTGCTCAGCTACTCTAGCTGCTTCTGCGGCCACATCACAAGCGGAGTTACCGCCGCCAATAACTAGTACTCGTTTGCCTTTGAGTTGATTGGGGTGTTTATAGTCTTTAGTATGGATAATTTCCCCGGCAAATTGGCCCTGAAACTCGGGAAAGCGTTTACACCAATGATGACCGTTACAGATAATTACGCCTTTATAGACTCTGGTCGTTTGGTTATTGATGGTAACGTCCCAGAGTCGATCTTTCCTAGGTTGAATCCAGGTTACCTCGGAGTTTAACTCAATGTTTTTTCTTAACTGATAATGCTCAGCAAAAAGGTGGAGATAATCCCGCATTTGTTTGGCGCTAGGGAAGTCTGGATAGGTGGAAGCCATGGGAAAATGGCTAAATTCGGTAACTCGACGGGATGAGATAATATGAGCGGTTTCATAGACGCCATGATACCAATTCCCACCGATATCGTCACTAGCTTCTACTTGGTCATAGGGTATGTTCGCTGATTGTAAGGCTTGAGCTATACCTAAGCCGACAAAACCTGCACCGATAATTAACTGTTTCCCGATAGTTTCCATAACTATTTTAGGTATTGAGTTTTTCTAACATCAGTTTAGAAGCTTTTACCTGATCTGGGATGGTAATGGGATAGTTGCCATTGAAACAAGCGGTACAAAAGTCTTGGGGGTTTTCTCCGGTAACTGTTAACATTCCTTGCCAAGTGAGATAGGCGAGGGAATCTACCTCTAGTTTAGCGGTGATTTCTCCGAGGGAGTGGGTAGCGGCGATTAATTGGGATTGGTTGTCGGTATCGATGCCATAGAAACAGGGATGGGTTACTGCGGGAGAGGAAATCCGCATATGTACTTCTGTGGCTCCTGCGTCGCGAACTGCTTTAACGATTTTACGACTGGTTGTCCCCCGTACGATGGAGTCATCGATAATGATCACCCTTTTCCCTTCTAAGACGTCTTTGAGGGGGTTGAGTTTAACGCGGATCCCTAAATCTCGCATATGTTGTGTGGGTTGAATAAAGGTACGACCAACGTAGCGATTTTTAATCAAACCTTCGCCGTAGGGGATGTTGCTAACTTGGGCAAAACCGATCGCCGCGGGTATTCCCGAATCGGGGACACCGATGACTAAGTCTGCGGGGACGAATGATTCTCTAGCGAGTTGTTGTCCGAGACGTACTCGATAACTGTAGAGAGTATCATTGTGCATAATACTATCTGGTCGAGCGAAGTAGATCATTTCGAAGATACAGAGTTTTTTTTCGGGTTTTTCAGCCCAGGGGATTGAAGTAAGCCCGGTTTCGGTAATCCAGACGAGTTCTCCTGGTTCTACATCCCGGAGATAATCGGCACCGATGATATCTAAACCGCAGGTTTCTGAGGCTAAAACGTAGCGTTGGGGGTTATTATCTAGGACACCGATAACTAGGGGTCTAATCCCGTTGGGATCTCTGATCCCCATAATTCCTTGGGGTGTACCAATGGCTAGACTATAGGCGCCACGGCATTTTTTTAGGGCGTTGATTGTCCCTTCTACCCAGTCTTTTCCTTGTTTGATTTCGTAGGCGATCGCTAGGGCGATCATTTCTGAGTCGGTGGTTGTATTAAAGTTATATTCTAGTTTAGTTAATTCTTCTCGGAGTTCAAAGGTATTGACTAAATTGCCGTTATGTGCCAAAGCTAGACAACCTAAAGGGGTTTCGACGATCGCTGGTTGGGCGTTGACCACGTGACTAGAGCCTGTGGTAGAGTAGCGGGTATGTCCAATAGCGATCGTTCCCGTCAATTCTTGGAGGATCTGTTCGTTAAATACTTGGGAAACCAATCCCATATCTTTGTGAATGTGTACGGTTTCACCGTCAAAAGTAGCGATCCCTGCTGATTCCTGACCGCGGTGTTGGAGGGCGTAGAGTCCAAAATAGGCTAATTTAGAGACGTTTTCTTCGGGTGCGTAAACTCCGAAGACTCCACAGGCTTCTTCAGGCTTATCAGGGGTGATTTGAAAATCCATAGTTATTTAAGAATATTATTTTCAGCAATTTTGACCAAGTGCTTTAGCTAGAGTTTGATCCCAGCTTTGACTCATATTACTTATACTAACCTTAATCAGGGTTTTAGAGTCATAAGTTGATATGGTTAAATTTTCTGTTGGGCTTACTTTCCCCAATAGACACCAATTTGGGGCTAAATTTTCTTCTAAATAAGATTCCCAAACTGATTGGAATTCAGGTTTAACTGAAACTATAATCCTACTGGCGGCTTCACCGAATAAGTATTCATCCCATCGCTGTTGTGGAGAGATTGGGGGTAGGGTAATAGTTGCTCCGAGGTTACCACTGAGACAACTTTCAGCTAGAGTTACTGCTAATCCTCCTTCGGAGCAATCGTGGGCTGAGTTTAGCCAACCTTGGTGAATACCGTGACGACAGACTGCTTGTACTAAACGTTCTAAGTTAAGATCTACTGGTGGTATTTTTCCGGCTACTAGCTGGTGGATTTGGGCGAGATATTCAGAGCCGGCTAAGCTAACTTGGTTAAGGTTACCAATCAGATAAATTAAATCTCCCTGTTGCTGCCAACCCTGAGAGCAGATTTTTTGAATATTTTCTACTAAACCAATCATCCCGATTACGGGGGTGGGGTAAATGGCTTGGGGTTTACCTTCTGAGTCGAGGGTTTCGTTATAGAGGGAGACGTTACCGCCTGTGACTGGTGTCTTTAATGCGGTGCAAGCGGTGGCGATTCCCTGACAAGCTAGGGCTAGTTGCCAATAACTTTGGGGATTTTCCGGACTCCCAAAGTTGAGGTTATCGGTTACTGCTAGGGGTATAGCTCCTACACAACTGAGATTCCGTGCTGCTTCGGCTACGGCTGCTTTTGCTCCTTCCAGGGGATCTAAATAGACGTAACGTCCATTACAATCGGTGGTAGCTGCTAAGCCTAGGTTACAGTCTGAGGGTTTAGCATCGAGGGGACGGATTCTGATGACTGCTGCGTCTGCTCCTCCTGGCAGGATAATGGTGTTATTTTGGACTTGGTGGTCATATTGGCTATATACCCAGGCTTTGGAGGCGATGGTGGGTGTAGATAGTAGTTGTAGGAGTATTTCGGTCCAGGTTAATTGTTTTATTCCTTCTTGATTAGCTTCGGGTAGGCTATTCACATCCCATGACCAGGCTTTTTGGGCGTAGGTTGGGGGTTCTGTGGGTATTTCTCGCTCGTAAATGGGGGTATTTTCCGCTAGGGCGGTGGCGGGTATTGCCGCGGCGATTTTACCTTGATGCCAAATTCTGACGATTGGTTCTGGGATTACTGTTCCTGCTACTACTGCTTGGAGTCCCCAACGTTGGAAAATTTCGATTAATTCTGTTTCTCTTCCTTTGGCGGCGACGAATAACATTCGTTCTTGGGATTCTGAGAGGAGGTATTCATAAGGGGTCATCCCTGTTTCGCGCACGGGTATTTGATCTAAATCAAAGTCTATGCCTACTCCTCCTTTAGCCGCCATTTCGGCTGTGGAACAGGTGATTCCTGCTGCTCCCATGTCTTGGGCTGCTACTACTGCTCCGGTTTTGAAGGCTTCTAGACAGGCTTCGATGAGACATTTTTCTAAAAAAGGATCGCCTACTTGCACCGCGGGGCGATCGTCGAGGGATTCGGCGGTTAGTTCGGAACTGGCAAAACTTGCTCCCCCCATCCCATCTCTCCCTGTGGTTGAACCGACGTATAGGACTGGGTTGCCGATGCCTGCTGCTGCTGATTTGACGATCGCTTCGGTTTCTAATAGGCCAATGGCCATGGCGTTGACGAGGGGATTGCCACTATAGGCATCATCAAAGTAAATTTCTCCCCCGATGGTGGGAACCCCTGTACTATTACCGTAGTGGGCTATGCCTTCTACCACTCCTTGTAATAATCTGCGGTTGCGGGGGTTATCTAGTTGACCGAAACGTAGTGAGTTGAGTAAAGCGATGGGACGCGCCCCCATGGTAAAAATGTCTCGGAGGATGCCTCCTACTCCTGTGGCGGCTCCTTGAAAGGGTTCGATCGCGCTGGGATGGTTATGTGATTCTATCTTAAAAGCGATGCGCAGTCCTTGACCTAAATCTACTACTCCTGCGTTTTCTCCTGGTCCAACGAGTATGCGATCGCCTTGGGTGGGAAATTGTTTTAATAGGGGTTTAGAGTTCTTATAACAGCAATGTTCTGACCACATTACTCCAAACATCCCTAGTTCGGCAAGATTGGGTTCTCTGCCTAATCTTTTGACTATTTCTTGATATTCTTCTGGTTTGATGCCTAATTTAGCGCAAAGGGATGGTGGTTGGGGAGCTGCCATATTTTGTTGTCTGGTTTCTTTACTCTCCTTAACCATAGCACAATGGAGGCTTTTTATTGCTCGCTTGATTTAAAATCCTAAGGCTCCATATACCCAACCGGTAAAAGTGGCCATCAACACGACTAAACCAACAAAATAAACGGTTTTTTCTAACCCGATCACGCTTTTAATCACTAACATATTGGGTAAGGATAATGCGGGTCCTGCTAATAATAAGGCTAAGGCGGGTCCTGAATCCATCCCATTACCAATTAAACCTTGTAAAATCGGTATTTCGGTCAGAGTAGCAAAATACATAAAGGCTCCTGCTAAGGCGGCGAAAAAATTAGCTCCTAGGGAATTACTCCCAACAGCATTAACAATCCA
>CALGKL010000332.1 GCA_937930495.1 uncultured Gloeocapsa sp. | reverse complement strand
ATTCATGTTTTAACATTGGGCTTGTTTTTAACTGCTTGTTTGCTTTATAAATCGAAAAAGATTCTGAAATTGCTCAAGTTAAACTGTTTATATTTATTAGGATTGATTCCCGGGAATGTCCTAGCTATTTTTATTAATTATTGGCGGCTAGGTATTTGGGGTAAAAACCCACAAATATTAGGAAAAGAACAGCTAAATAGTGACCCAATTTATGCCGAATTTCCTTTATTACCTGAAGACTATCCTTTTGTTAAACCTATGTCAGAAGGAATATTAGGGGTTTTATTCTCACCAGGAAAAAGTATTTTTATTTATGATCCTCTCTTAATTCCTGGATTAATCATTTTAATTAAATATTGGGTCAGAATTGCTCCTTATCTGAAATTTTATTGTCTAAGTGTTTTGTTAAATATAGTTTTATTTACGGTTGCTTTAAGTAGTGCGACATTTTGGCACGGGGATTCAGCTTGGGGAGCAAGATATGAGGTAACTTCGGTACATTTATTAATGATACCTTTATTGGCTCTGTTTGTTCAAGAAATTATTAATAGTCAAAAAATCAAGAAAATTTTCTTAATCAGTTTATTAATTATTTCCTTCTTGATTCAGGGGATATCAGTAACCTTACCCTATAATTTACCCATTAGACAAGAAATGATCAATATTCCAGCCACAAGTATAGATATACACGATCGCCCCTTATCTTTTCGTTTGGGGAGACAGCTAGAAAACTTGATAATCGTAGCTAGATATCACAGACAAAAGCAAGAAAGAGAAAAACTCTCAGCCGAAGCCAAAATAGCAGTGCAATATTTGTAGATAACTTTTTTACCCATTAACTTCAGAAATCGGGTAATTAAAAATCATGATTCGACTTTGAAGCCTTTGTCTTTAGTCTTAATAACGATTTGGTGGCTAATTTTAAGTTTAGCTATCATACTAACTGGGATTTGGTTAGTCAAGGCTTTACTGTAGCAAAGGTTTTGCTAAAATACAGAAAAATTAGTGATAATTGCCTAAAAAAAGGAGGAAATAAGTGGTTTATATAGAAGAGGCTAATCAACAAACAAAAAAATCAGAAATTATTACAGCAGCCAGGAAGATATACGATACTTATTATAGTTTACATGGACCAACAAATAGAACTCCAATTGGTGTAGCTTTAGACAAGAAAACCTACAGAGGACAATTATTGTTTACCAAAGCACCAATACTATTACCAGGAGAGTACTTTATTCCGGTTAATGAACTAGAAACAGAAGCTTAAATAAAATGTGGCTAAGTGCGATCGCAGAATTGCTTATCCAAGCCTTTGTATTTGTATTTGGCGCAGCCATTGGTAGTTTTCTCAATGTAGTAATCTATCGTCTTCCCGCCAAAATATCCCTAACCCATCCTCCATCGCGATGTCCAAAATGTTTACATCCCCTGGGAAAAACCGAAAATATCCCTATCTTGGGTTGGATTTGGTTAGGGGGACGTTGTCGGTGGTGTAAAACAGAGATATCTTGGCGTTATCCGGCGATCGAGACGCTGTGTGCGGTTTTGTTTGTCTTAGTATTTCGTCAATTTGGATTTAGCTGGTTAACTATTGGTTACTGGGTGTTAGTTAGTTGGTTCATCGCTTTAGCTTGGATAGACTTGGACACAATGACTTTACCCAATGAATTAACCCAATCGGGGTTAGTTTTGGGTTTGGGGTTTCAATTGCTCCAGGGATGGTCTGAAAATTCCTTCAGCGGTAGTATCCACGGTTTAATGGGAGGTATAATAGGTGCTGTTTTAGGACTCTGGTTATTTGAGGGGATAATCATTATCGGGACGGTCGCTTTAGGACAAGCAGCGATGGGAGGAGGAGACGCTAAATTAGCCGCGATGATTGGCGCTTGGTTAGGTTGGCAATATCTGTTATTAACGGGTTTTCTCGCTTGTTTGTTAGGAGCGATAATCGGAGGAGGAGCGATCGCCCTAGGTTGGATTTCTCGCCGACAACCCGTACCTTTTGGTCCCTTTTTAGTACTCGGAGCGGGTATAAGTCTGTTTTGGGGAAGAGAGATAATCTCTGGTTATCTCAATTTATTTTTCCCTCAAATTGGGAATTAAACACTAATTCATTGATAAAATAACTATTGTGTCTTGGATTACACTGAAAACGACTGTTGCTCGTTGGGAGGCAGAATTAATGCAACAAATACTAGCAGCTCACGACATCCCTAGTCGAGTGATTGATATAGGAGTAGGTTTCTACTGTGGTCAAGGTAGTCAGGTAGCGTTACAGGTTTTGTCTAAAGACCAATGGACAGCTTATCTGTTACTTAGTCCGGTAGAAGATAATTAAATTTGAGATAAAGTTTTTAAAAAATATGTCTTTGTTCGATTGGTTTGATAATTTAAGAAAATCAGAGCCGAAAATTCAAAAACAGCAAGAACGAGAAGTAGCTGACGGTTTATGGACAAAGTGTCCCGCTTGTGGAGTATTAACCTATACCAAAGATTTACAAGCTAATTACTTCGTTTGCGCTGAATGTGGACATCATCTTCTGATTGATAGTAATCAGAGAATCTCTCAGTTAATCGATCCCCAAACTTGGCAACCTTTAGCAGAAAATCTCCACGCTGGCGATCCCCTAGGCTTTCGCGATCGCAAATCCTATAGCGATCGACTCAAGGAAACACAGCTAAAAACCGGTCTCAAAGACGCGGTCCAAACCGGAACAGGTTTATTAGCTGGATTTCCCATTGCTCTAGGAGTAATGGATTTTCGCTTTATGGGAGGTAGTATGGGTTCAGTGGTAGGGGAAAAACTCTGTCGCTTGATCGAGCATGCTACAGAAAGTAGTTTAGCGGTGATAATTATCTGCGCTTCCGGTGGAGCGAGAATGCAGGAAGGGATGTTAAGTTTAATGCAAATGGCGAAAATATCAGGCGCTTTATCCCTACACCGTGAAGCAGGATTGTTATACATACCCGTATTGACTCACCCTACTACGGGAGGAGTAACCGCAAGTTTTGCGATGTTAGGTGATTTGATTCTCGCTGAACCAAAAGCGACCATAGGATTCGCGGGAAAAAGAGTCATAGAACAAACCTTAAGGGAAAAACTCCCGGAAGGGTTTCAAACCTCAGAATATCTACTCGAACATGGTTTTATTGACGCGATCATCCCCAGGACACAGTTAAAAGAAACCCTAGCCCAATTAATCAGTTTACATCAACCCTTTTGTTCTCCCCTAATTATCAATGATCATTCCCAGAGAGAACAGGAAGATATCTCAATAACAGAACAGGAAAATCACCTAGTACCGCGATTGTAAAACCCGATGAACCTAACGCAGTTAAAAGGACAACCTCTAGCGGTAGAATTACTAACTAGGGCGATCGCCCTGCAAAAAATAGCACCAGCTTATTTATTTACAGGTAATTCAGGAATAGGACGTCGTTTAGCTGCGTTAGGTTTTGCCAGACTGCTATTATCAGGAAATAATCAACAAAAAGATATTTTAAATCACCCAGATTTACTCTGGATCCAGCCTACCTATCTACATCAGGGTAAACTAATTACCCCCGAAGAAGCAACAACTAAATCTATCTCCCGTAAAACCCCGCCACAAATCCGTATTGAACAAATTCGGGAGATTATCGAGTTTTTAGGTCGTCCTCCTCTTTTGAGTCCTCGCTCTGTGGTAGTAATAGAAGATGCTAACCAGATGACGGAATCTGCAGCTAACGCTTTACTCAAAACTCTCGAAGAACCAGGTTTAGCTACTTTGATTCTCATTGCTAACTCTAATCAACCCCTTTTATCTACCCTAGTATCTCGTTGTCAACCTATCCCCTTTTATCGACTCAGCGATCGTCAAATGGTGGAAATCCTCACCGAAAAAGGTTATACAGAGCTCCTCAACCAACCAGAAATACTAACTTTAGCCCAAGGAAGTCCAGGAAAAGCAATAACCCTGGGACAACAATTAGAGACAATTCCCCCAGACCTAATCAACCAATTAAAAACACCTCCACCTAATTTGACCTCCATTTTTACCCTCGCTCAAACCATTACCCAAGAATTAGACGTCGAAAATCAACTCTGGTTAATAGACTATCTCCAGGTATACTATTGGCGCAGTGGTCAAAAAACCCAAATAGCGTTAATTTGGGAACAAGCGCGACAATTTTTACAACAGTACGTCAATCCGCGCTTAGTCTGGGAATGTAGTTTAATAGAATTATATAACCTATGGGAAAAAGTCTCAAATTAGTACCCTGGTTACTCGCTCTCCCCCTAGCTTGGTTAATCGGTTATAGTTATAACGTCATCTATGGTGGGGGGATTAGCTGGCTGAGGATAATGTATCAAAACAAATTAGCATTAGCCAGTAAAATTGATAGTCAACCTCGAGTACTCATTATCGGTGGCTCAGGAGTCCACTATACCATCAACGCTCTGCAAATAGAACAAGAATTAGGAATACCCGTATTTAATTTAGGATTAGACGGAAAATTGGGTTTAAATGTACTTTTACCCAGCGTTTTACCCGCAATTAGAGAAGGAGATATCGTCCTGTTGATTCCTGAATATCTGATGTTGTCAGATTCCGATGGTTTCGGTGAGATTTCTACTTGGTTTGGAGTAGCCACCGGAAAACCAGGTTTAGGAAATATCCCCCCCAAACAATTATTAGAGGATACCTGGTTATTGGGAATACCTAGTTTACGCGCTTTGAGTAAATCCGGTCTAGATTTAATCACCAAAGGACGATTAGAAGAGTATTACTCCGATTCTCTCACCCTAAGAGGTGATCCGACTAAAACCTGGGAAAGAACTAGTCAATGGTGGAAATTAACCGTAAATCAACCCGTTTCCCCCCATTCTCTCGCTATGATCAGCAAGTTTAAACAACAAGTAGAGGCAAAAGGTGCTACGCTATTACTATCCCTCTCCTGGATTTATGGGAGTACAGATCCCCAAACCCTAAATAATATTCAAATTACAGCAAAAGAGTTAGAGGCGATCGCCCCCCTCCTCTATGACCAAGAATCCCTCAATATCAAAACCGATTCCACTCTCTTTGCTGATACCCATTACCATCTTAAACCCCAAGGGAGAAAACTGCGCTCTCAAGAATTAGCTAAACAATTACAACCCTATGTTCGATAAACCAATAGAAGTCTTAATTCTCGGTGGGGGATTTGGTGGTTTATATACCGCTATCGAGTTGAGTAAATCAGCGTTGGTTAAACACCACAAGTGCAAAATTACCCTCATAGACCAAAAAGAACGTTTTTTATTTACTCCTTTGTTATATGAATTATTGACCCAAGAGTTACAAGCTTGGGAAATAGCACCCTCTTATCAAAAATTACTCACACCAACTCCGATTAATTTCTGTCAACAACAAGTTACCAAGATTGATTTAGCACAACGTCGCGTTACTTTAGCTAACCAACAATCTCTCGGTTATGACTATCTGGTTTTAGCTTTAGGTAGTCAAAATCGTCCCGCTATTATCCCTGGTGCGGAATTTGTCCTCTATTTTCGTACCCTAGCTGATGCTGAATTACTCAACGAACGCTTAAAGCTATTAGAGCGTAGCGAAAAACGCTTTATCCGTTTAGGGGTTGTGGGTGGGGGTGCCAATGGGGTAGAATTAGCTTGTAAG
>CALGKL010000331.1 GCA_937930495.1 uncultured Gloeocapsa sp. | reverse complement strand
TCAAAATATTCTCGTCCTTGACGGAGTAATTCATCTAATTTCACTTCCGCTTTAACTGGAAGCACAAAGATACTCAATCCTAAAACTATCCCGGTCAGTAATTTAGATATACTTGGTGAGTAGCTCATTTATCTTAATATAATCGATTAGTTAGACCTCATGATATCTTAACTAGTTCGGTTCAAGAAAGTCAAAAACCTGCCGACTAACTCCTTTCCTCCTCACCCCTTTATCATAGATATAAATAAATTTTATTTGCCAAAAGATTGATTTTAGTCTATGATAAGAACTAGTTTATCCTTCCTTCCTGAGTTATGATTCACGCAACCCTGCATCAACTCGCCGTTTTTGAAGCTACAGCCCGTCTAGGTAGTTTTACTAAGGCAGCTGAGGAGTTGTATATCACTCAACCAACGGTTTCTAGTCAAATTAAGCAATTGACTAAAGTAGTTGGTTTACCGTTGTTTGAACAAATAGGTAAACGTCTCTATTTAACGGAAGCGGGTAAAGAGTTATTACAAACCTGTCAAGATGTTTTTGAGCGTTTAGATAATTTTGAGATGAAGATAGCGGATCTCAAGGGGACTAAACAGGGTAAATTGCGTTTAGCAGTAATTACCACGGCTAAATATTTTATCCCGAGGATTTTGGGGGCTTTTTGTGAGGAATACCCAGGAATAGACGTCTCTCTAGATGTGACTAATCATCAAAAAATGCAACGTCAGATGTTAGAAAATGAGCACGATTTGTATATCCTGAGTCAACCTCCTGAGGAAGTTGATTTATATAGTCAACCTTTTCTGGAAAATCCCCTAGTAGTGGTTGCTCGTTACGATCATCCCTTAGCTAAACAGGAGAATATCCCTATCCAACTGTTACAGGATCAACCCTTTATCATGCGTGAAGAGGGTTCAGGTACTCGCGCTGCGGTAGAAGAACTCTTCGCTCGTCATCGCATTCAGGTAGGGGTAAGATTGGAGTTAGGTAGTAATGAAGCGATCAAACAGGCGATCGCCGGAGGTTTAGGGATATCTGTATTATCAAAGCATACCTTGATTTCCCAAATTCCCAACCCAGAATTAGTCATCCTAGATGTACAACATTTTCCGATTCGACGTCGTTGGTACGTTGCTTATCTCTCAGGAAAGCGTCTTTCGATTATCGCCCAAACTTTTCTAGACTATTTGATCCTCAAAAGTCAACAGATAGATATGTCTTTGTTAAAAAGTGATTTAGTTAGGCAGTAGCATTCTAAAAAGAGGTTAATCAATGCTCAATAATCTTTACCAGACCATCTGGTTAGTTCCCTGTTACGCTCTTTTAGGGACGCTCCTGGTTATACCTTGGTCACCTGGTTTGAATCGTAATCTAGGCCCTAGACCGAGTGGCTATATTAACATTCTTCTGACTACTCTGGCTTTTTTACACAGTTTACTAGCATTGCCTATAGCCCTCGATTCTAATACCCAATATAGCTCATTTAATTGGTTAGAGACGGCTAATTTAACTATTTCTTTAGATCTAGAATTCTCAGCGGTAAATATTATCGCCCTAATTCTGATTACGGGTTTGAATCTGTTGGCTCAAATCTACGCTGTGGGTTATATGGAAATGGATTGGGGATGGCCGCGTTTTTTCTCCCTGTTAAATCTGTTTGAAGCGGGGATGTGTACCCTAGTGCTGTGTAACTCTTTGTTTTTTAGTTACGTGATCCTAGAAATATTGACTCTAGGTACTTATCTGTTAATCGGATTTTGGTTTAATCAGTCCTTAGTAGTAACTGGTGCTAGAGATGCGTTTTTAACCAAACGTGTGGGGGATTTAATCCTGTTGATGGGGGTTGTGGCTTTATTACCTCTAGCAGGAACTTGGAATTATACCGAATTAGCCAAATGGGCTCAAACCACCACAATTAGCCCTCAAACCGCTAATTTACTCTGTTTAGCTTTAATAGCAGGACCTTTGGGTAAATGCGCTCAATTTCCCCTACATTTATGGCTAGACGAAGCCATGGAAGGACCAATGCCGGCTACGATTTTACGTAATACAGTGGTTGTTTCTACGGGAGCTTGGGTATTAATTAAATTACAACCGGTATTGGCTCTATCAGGAATAACCGCAGAGGTAATGCTAGTAATTGGAGCGGCTACAGCGGTAGGAGCTTCTTTAATCGCGATCGCCCAAATCGATATCAAACGTTCCCTCTCCTATTCGGTGAGTGGGTATATGGGTTTAGTCTTTATAGCGGTAGCAACAGGACTTGAGGAGATCGCCTTAAAGTTATTACTGGTTTATGCTGTAGCCATGGCGTTATTAGTCATGAGTATCGGGGGTATTGTTTTAAATAACATTACCCAAGACTTGAGACAATATGGAGGTTTATGGAGTCGTCGTCCCATTTCAGGTTTAGCTTATCTAGTGGGAGCAACCGCTTTAGTGGCTTTTCCACCTGGTGGGGGTTTTTGGGTCTTGAGTGAATTTATACAACGATTATGGTTAGAACATCCAATGGTCGCTCTAGTGGTGATTCTAGTCAACGGTTTAACCGCTTTTAGCGTGATGCGGGAATTTGGCGCTATTTTTGGCGGTCAACCCAAACCGATGACCGTGCGATCGCCAGAGGGTTTGTGGGCTTTAGTTTTACCCATGACTTTTTTAATGGGGATTGTCTTGCATTTACCCCTATTACTAGGAATTGCCGGATTATTACCCGATTGGGGTAGTTTTAACCTAGGATTAATCAGTTTATTGCTTTTATCAACCCTATTAGGTGGAGGTTTAGCAACATATATCTATCTCAACGATCGGATTTTTAAACCGATTATTCTACAACCAAAAGCCCTACAAGACTTTTTTGCCTATGACTTTTACACCGCTAAACTCTATAAATTAACCATCGTCGGTGCAGTTAATCTCATCTCACAATTAATCTCTTGGTTTGACCGCTTTATTATCGATGGTGTCGTTAATTTAGTCGGTTTAGTCACGGTTTTTAGTGGTCAAAGCTTAAAATACAACGTTTCAGGACAAACCCAATTTTACGCTTTATCCATCTTAATTGGGGTGGCTATCTTTTGTTTTTTAATCCTACTGTAAAATCATGCTGAGTATCTTACTTTGGTTACCCGTTATTGCTGCTTTATTGGTGGGATTTGCTCCTTTTTCCCTAAAAAGCGATCCCCCTGGTATGTGCTTGGCAGCACGTTTAAGACAAATTACCAGCCTTTTCACTTGCCTAATTATTGCGGTAAGTTTAATTTTACTCTGGCAATTTAATTATTCTGATAGCCAAGGGCAATTTAATGAGTATCTTCCCTGGATTGAAACCATTGGTTTAAACTATAGTCTCGCCGTAGATGGCATATCCCTACCCTTATTAATCCTTAATGGGATATTAACCCTAGTTGCTATTTACAGTATTGGGGATAAAGTGGAACGTCCACGTTTATACTATTCCTTGATCTTGCTGAGTAACGGGGGAATAGCGGGAGCCTTAATGGCACAAAATCTTTTATTATTCGTCATTTTTTACGAAATTGAGTTAATACCCTTTTACTTACTCATTTCTATCTGGGGTGGACCTAATCGCGCTTACGCTGGGATTAAATTTCTCCTCTATACAGCTATTTCAGGTTTATTAGTCTTAGCCGCTTTCCTCGGCATAGTCTGGTTAACTGGTGCAACAGATTTCGACTATCAATCCATCTCTACCCTAGAATTATCCCCAAAAACCCAACTAATTCTCCTCACAATTTTAGTAGTGGGTTTCGGGATCAAAATACCCCTAGTTCCCCTGCACACTTGGTTACCAGACGCTTATACCGAAGCATCCCCCGCGGTGACAATTCTTTTAGGAGGAATACTAGCAAAATTGGGGACCTATGGCTTAATTCGCTTTGGTTTACAGTTATTCCCCGAAACTTGGCGATTGGTAGCTCCAGGATTGGCGATCGTCGGCACCATAACCGTAGTCTATGGTGCCTTAAGCGCCATCGCCCAAAAAGACATTAAACGCATGGTAGCTTATAGCTCTATTGGTCACATGGGATATATACTAGTGGCTACCGCCGCTTGGACAGAATTAAGTTTACTAGGTGCAGTAGCCCAAATGGTCAGCCATGGTTTGATTTTAGCCCTCCTCTTTCACCTGGTAGGGATCGTGGAACGCAAAGCTGGAACAAGGAATTTAGACGTACTCAATGGTTTAATGAATCCTATCCGCGGTTTACCCCTAACTAGTGCTTTACTAATCCTCGGAGGGATGGCAAGTGCAGGTATTCCTGGTTTAGTAGGATTTATCGCCGAATTCCTGATTTTCCAAGGAAGTTTTACCACTTTCCCCATTCCTACCCTACTCTGTATCATCGCCTCGGGTTTAACTGCTGTTTACTTCGTTATCCTGCTCAATCGTACCTGTTTCGGTAAACTCGATAACCGCTTAGCTTACTATCCCCGGGTACAGTGGTCGGAAAAAATACCCGCTTTGATTCTCGCTGGAATCATTTTTATCTTGGGAATCCAACCTAATTGGTTAGTTGGACCAACAGAAACTACCACCAACGCGATCGCTTCGGCAACTCAACTAGTCCAAACTTACGCCCAGAGGTAATCAATATGGCACAAACTCTTACCACTCTACCCCCATCTACCCACGAATTCGCCGATATTATCCACCGTCTCGAAGCGGGAGGTTCGATGTTACCAGATACACCAGAAAACCTCAAGCAAATTATCGGTATCTATAAAGCCTACGCTGTACCTATGGACTTTTATTGGCGAGATTTACTCTATATCGCTGAACAAGTCTTTCTTAACCCCTTACCCTTCTTTAAATATTTCCTCCCTGAAAGTTATCTACAACGTCATAACCATTACGCGGGAGATGATGCAGTCTTAAGGATTTGGCGGGGTGAGGCGACAGCACATCCGGAATTACTCGCTTTTATAGCCAAGGGTAAGACTATTCCTGGACCAAAAATCTTCCATCACTTATTACACGATCGTATCAATATGGAATTTGCTGAAGCTTGTATGCGCGCCATGTTTTGGCATGGTAGAGATATGGGTATCGGTAAGTTTGACGCTTATCTAGATACTCCTGAGTATAAAGCTAACGCTGAGCGAGCGATTAAAGCCTATTTTCAAGGTAACCCTATAATGTTGGGTTTATATCGTCTCTTCCCTGAGATGTTTATCGAACAGGTACGCCAATTATCCTATTACGCTAATTTAGGTTTATTCTGGGAAGTCATGGCTCCTGTCTTTTTGGAAATGTCAGATCTCTATGATGAGGGTAAAATAACTACCGTCAAAGAAGCCATGGACTTTCTGGTTAACGGTATCTTCGCTGCAGCCGGACGTCCTATTTATCACCATGTCTATATTCGAGGTCAGTGTTATGAGATTGTCCCGGAATCTGCGGGTTTTACTTGGTTATACGAAGCAGCTTTACCCTATGTGGAAGCAGTTTTTTACCGTACTGCACCTTTCCGTGGTACTAAATCATACAATGCCCAAGCCGAACAAGTACCCAACCAACAAAAAGACTTCCATTACGGTATTCTCTACGCTGATGTCTTTCCTGTAGGTACTGCGGGTATTCCACCTACTCTATTAATGGACGATATGTACCATTTCTTACCTGAATATCTCAAGGAATATTACCGCCAACATTGTCGCGGTGAAGATGATATGTTGATTCAATTGGGTATCTCTTTTCAACGCTCCATGTATAACGTCACTTCCGCAGTTATTCAAGCTTTGCGTACCGCTTTACATTACCCTCTCGATGATCCTAATCCTGAACATCTTCTCATCAATCGTCAGTTTTATGAGAGTCAATTAGACCGTTTTAAACGTCCTGAAGCGCGATTACGGGATATCCAACGTACTGATTATCGCTAAACTAAATCGGCTATTATGTCCTTATCATATTGTTGGCATAATAGCATGATCATCTTTAGTCCTACTGTCAGATTTGTTATTACCACTATAATTACTTTTACTCTCGTTTTGAGTATAGATAACTCAACTCCAGCACAAATACTCCCTGTAAACCAAGAAAATAATCGTCAAGAAAAAATTGCGACCTTACCTTGGTGGAATTTAAATAGTTCTTTTGTCTGTGGTAGATTTTGGTGTAGCAATATATACCTATATACTATTGATAATTTTTATCCAGAATTAACCCTCGCTCTACCTTTGATTGGAAATCAATCCACTTTACAAGTACAACTAGAGGTAGAAACTAGATCTCAATTAGTACAAAAAAGCTTTATTCAAGTCCTAGATAATATTATTCAATCACGGTCTCTTCGTGACCTAATTATACCTCAAAGAAACTGGCAATTTTGGTTACCTAATTTCCCTAAACCTAAACATCCTTTAACTCCTAGAGTGGAAATAGGTGTACAAAATAGTCAAACGGTGATTTTTGTCCCCAAACAACCTCAGTTGAATTTAGCTCAACAAGATCTCGTTACAGTAACAGAAATAGACGGTCGCGCTAATGGTAAATCTGTTGAAGAATTAGCCTCTATTTGGCGTAATAATCTCCAACATTCTTTCAGTCAAAGACTTTGGGGATACACATTTAATGCTAATTACCCTGGAGTACGTTTGGTTATACTTTTGGCGATCGCTGTTGTCACTATTTTAATTATTTGGTTAATTTATCATCTCAAAAAATTTCTCAAACATAGGGATAAAATCTTTAAAC
>CALGKL010000330.1 GCA_937930495.1 uncultured Gloeocapsa sp. | reverse complement strand
TATGACCTAAATCCTCTAACCTTTCCACGGTTTCCTCTACTTGTTGTTGACAGATAGTAGATGGTTGTAAATCGGGGATCACCGTAAAAGCGTAGCCAATTTTTAAAGATGGGGGAACCTGTCGGGTTGCTTCGAGAAAAGATATTTCAGGATTCTCTAACCAATAGGGGTCACCCACGGTATAGCCGGACATGACGTCTAATAGTGCCGCTGCATCAGCTACGGTACGGGCGATGGGACCGTTAGTAGCAATACCACTTTGATAATCTCCTGCAGGAGACCAGGAAACGCGACCACGAGAGGGTTTAAGTCCTACTAAACCACAACAAAAAGCCGGACCACGAACCGATCCTCCACCGTCTGAGCCTTGGGCGATCGCTGCTAAGCCAGCGGCTACAGAAGCTGCTGCACCCCCACTAGAGCCCCCTGGGGTATAATCATAGTTCCATGGATTACGAGTCGGGGCAAATCCCAAAGGTTCGGTATAGGGTAAGGTCCCAAATTCAGAGGTAGCGGTTTTACCTAAGATAATCAAACCTGCTTTTTTCAGACGAGTAACCACCCCATCATCATAGTTAGGGATTTGGTCTTTCAGAGCAATATTTCCGTAGGAACAGGGTAAACCGGCTACGGAGTTGAGATCTTTGATAGAGATAGGTACGCCAAAAAAAGGGGGTAAATCTGCTCGGTTATCAGTTTGGGCGAGTTGTTCGGTTTTAGCACGAGCATCAGCTAAAGCCATTTCTGTAGCTACTGTATAGTAGCAGTTTAACTCAGGGTTATACTTTTGGATGCGCTCTAGATACAATTGTACTAATTCTAGGGGAGAAATCTCGCCACTACGAATTAATTTAGCTTGTTCTAAAGCAGGGGTAAAAGGGAGGTCATTATTATTCATTTTGATTTTAACAAGAGGATTTTAGCTCAATTCTGGACCAATAGGAATAATTCCCCCAGGATTTAGGGGAAAAAGATTCCCGTAATAATCCTGTTTAAT
Organism: uncultured Gloeocapsa sp.; assembly: GCA_937930495.1. Classification (GTDB taxonomy): domain Bacteria; phylum Cyanobacteriota; class Cyanobacteriia; order Cyanobacteriales; family Gloeocapsaceae; genus Gloeocapsa. The sequence goes on along the minus strand of CALGKL010000330.1, from coordinate 2,060 downwards.
CTGTTGAGCATTACAAGTAGCGGCTACACCAGGTAAAGCGTAGATACGAGCTACATAAGCACTTAGATTGGGATAGTCAACAATCCGACGATAGTTACATTTGAATAGACCATGGTAAACCAAATCGAAGCGAAATAAGGTTGTAAATAAGCACACATCCACCAGGGTAATTGTTTCCCCACAGAGATAGGGTTGGTGGGTTAATAAATCTTCTAATTCAGCTAAGGTATTAAACAATTCGGTGACGGCTTGATTGTAAGCTTGTTGAGTTTGGGCAAAACCACAACGATAAACCCCATTATTAACGCTATGGTAGATTTTCTCCCTCAATTGATCAATCTCTGTTTGTAAAGATTCGGGATAAAGGTTTAACTCAGGATTAGTGGCCAATGAGTTAAAATCGGCGTTGAGAATTTTAATAATATCTCCACTCTCATTATTAACAATAGTTTTTGTTTCTGTATCCCAGAAAACGGGTACCGTACAACGTCCTCGATAATTAGGTTGGGCTAATCTGTATAAATCCGGTAGGGTAGTGCAGTTTTCTTCGGGTTGGTGTATTATCCAAATCCCGCGATCGCCTGCTGGTGTAACTAGAGATACTGCTATTGCTTCTTCTAACCCCTTTAAAGCTCGTACTATTAGAGTCCGATGTGCCCAAGGACAGCCTAAACCTACATAGAGACGATAACGTCCTGAAGCGGGTTGATAGGGATTATCGGGCTCATTCCCCAAAAAATGACGAAATTCACTCTCAGGACGAATATAAGCCCCCATTTTATCTCTAGGAGCCATTCTAGACATCATTTGCTGCCAGAGTGTAAACCATAACCATTTGACAGCTCTAATGCTGTAGGCGGGAGGTAGAGAGTTTTTCGGCATAATTGCTGATTTTGAGGTCTAAAGTTATTAATATTGTACCTCTTTTGTCAATTTAGCTACAAAAGGAAAAATTCTTTTAATGATGATTAATTTTATTGAGCAAAAGTTTAGGGAGTAGGGGAGCAATTAGTTATTCAATAAAGACGTTAAAAGGATCTAAAAGTTAATATTCAGGCATAATAAATATCAGACGTTGTTAGGCTTGAGGCCATTTCATCTCAAATGTCCAATTCTTTCAGAAAGATTTTTATTGGTACTATCTTTTTTATTATTACTCTGATAGTAGCAGTAGTTGGTTATATTATTTTTGGCTGGAGTACCCTAGACTCAATTTATATGGTAATCATTACTATTTTTGGGGTAGGTTATGGAGAGGTACAACCTTTAGAAACTCCAGCCGAAAAAGTTTTTACTATTTTAGTTATTATTGCTGGAACATCATCAGCGGTATATAGTGTAGGAGGTTTTGTCCAAATGATCACCGAGGGAGAAATCAATAAAGCTTTAAATACTCAACGTCAACAAAAAACCATAGACAGTTTAAGGGATCATATCATTATTTGTGGGTTTGGACGTATGGGACAAATTCTCGCCCAACAACTGCAAAAATCAGGAGAACAATTTATCATTTTAGATCCTAATCCAGCGAGTCTAAAAACCGCTGAATCCTTAAATTATTTGATGAAAATTGGGGACGTTACCGATGAAACTTTTTTGGAGAAAATTGGTATTTTAAAGGCTAAAATTATCGCCGTGGTTTTACCTGATGATACAGCTAATGTTTTTATCACTTTAACCGCGAGAAGCTTAAACCCTAATATAACTATTATCGCCCGAGGCGATCGCCCTTCTACGGAGAAAAAACTGCTTTTAGCTGGTGCTAATCATATCATCTTACCGGCAAGTATTAGTGCTTTGAGGATAGCTAATTTAATCACTCATCCTACTGCTTTAGATTTTTTAGGACAAAAAGAAGAATTAAACTATCTCAATGAATTATTAGGACAATTAAATATAGAAATGAATGAGTTGCTGATTTTAGCAGATTCTCCCTTGATTGGTAAAACAATCAGAGAATTACAGGTCAGAAGCCAAGGTAATTTTATCGTAGTTGCTCTCTGTCGTAGGGATGGTGAAATAATTACTCCTCCTAATCCTTCTTTGATTTTAAATAAGGG
>CALGKL010000329.1 GCA_937930495.1 uncultured Gloeocapsa sp. | reverse complement strand
CTAAAATCAGACTATTGACCCCAACCGCGTAATAAAAATATAAATCCGACCATTCCCAAGTAGGGTTTATCTCAGGCTCGTTAAAATAATTATCCACAACGATTAACTCGTCAATATGATCAACTCCAAGTTGTTTTAATTCTCTAGCTAAACCTCTGAGGCGATCGCTAGTTAAAGTCGGATCACCCTTACCTACGATAACTAACCTCTCTAACTTTGGGGCAACCCCCGTGATATAAACAGGGGTAGCGAGACGAAAATCTGCTCCTAATCCCCTTAAAGCTGCTGCTGTAGTTAATAACTTCAGACTCGACGCGGGTAAAAAATACTTCTCCCCTTCCAGGTTATAGATAGTCTCTTCCCCATCGAGAGTACGTACCAATATACCCCAACGGGATCTTCTCCATTGGGGACGCGTAATTACTTCGGTAATTTCCTCTTCTAAACTAGAGACACAGATAGACTCTGTATCTGCTTGCACAGAACTACCATAACCAATCCATTGTATAATCAGTCCCACAGTAATTAACCACTTCAATTGTTTCCTCATCATGAACAGCGACGAACTAGCTAGATATATTGAAAATATAAACGGAATTTCCAAACCTTGGTTATTAATTCAATTGCGCCTGAAAAAACTTGAGGAAAGACGTGATAGTTTAGCTGATAGCGAGTATATCGCCACCCTAGCAGAAATTCACCAAGACATGATGAATCTAGGGGAATGGTGGTTAGGTAGAGAAGATGAAGTATTCGGTTAAAGGAAATAAAGGAATCCGCGATCGCGTTTTTTACGTATTTAACCGCATCGATGAAACCTGGTACAACTCTCAACTACGTCAACGTTTAGAAAACCTGATCCAATCACAATTTTATGACACCAATCGAGTTTATAAAACCAGTGGTTTATTAGGATTTTACGGAAGTTTAATTAAGCATAGCAATAGTAGCGATCGTTGGGGTTTAGATTCATTTCTAGCTAAAAATGTCAAAAATTTGGGTGGAGAAGAAGAAACCCCCCAATTTGTTAGCGAATTTAACAACTATTGCGCTAATTCCTAAAAACTTACCCGCACTAAATTCCGCGTTGACGTCAAAAGCTACGAAACCTCAGCGGAAAACTACGTCAGAATCTTAGCAGAATGGGGACAACCTCTAATCGAACAATTAATTGCTGATAGCGGGATCGAAGAATTTCGCCGGGGAATTACTCGCTATCTCACTGAAGAAAAACGTCCCCAATTATTCGCTAATCTCGCCGACGATTTACAACCTCTGTGTATTAACCTTTGCAATCATTACCTTACGCAAATAACCGAGTTAGAAAGTCAACCCCAAGAAATAGAAGGGATGAAAGCGCAAGAATTAGCGCGTCTGCATCGAGAATTACAACAAATTGGCGAAGAATTTCAATTACATATCAGCCAAGAAGTCAATCTTCTAGTCGTGAATGAAAATGAGGATTTTGAGCAAGATTTTCACCGACTCCAGGAGAAAATGGTTAATCGTCTCGATGAGTTATTACACACCTTTTCTGTAGCTAACGCTTATAAACGTGCTACTTTAGCTCATCCTCGCAACGCGACTGCACCACTGATCGCGATTCTAGTAGAAGCATTATATTATTTAGCTAATGAACTTGAGGATGTCTTGGTAACAGAATCCCGCAGAATCATTACTAATGTCACCGAGAGATTATTAAATACCATCCGCAATACCGATCCTAGGGAATGATGGAGGAATCACCGAGAGAATTAAACAATTAGAAATTGAGCTAAATCATGCTATCGTTAGTCAAGCTAGGACAGAATGCGATCGCTATGTCCGTGAAAGTCCTCGTTTTTATGATGAAGGGACATTTTCCATCTACCAATTTCGAGAAACCCTCCAACAAACATCACAAGGGTACGACTGTGAGACTATGGTAGAAGCAGAACCAGCGATTCGTCAACTACTAAAATTAGATTTTGAACCCAAAGTTTCCGCGACAATTAGGCGTAATTTCCGTCAGACATTTAATCAGACATTAAAAACCCAATTATTACCAATGGCTGAAAAACAATCAGAAGAAATTATCCAACAATACGCAGCAGCGCGAGTTTATTTAGAACAAAATCTCGTCAAAGAAGCTGAAGAAAAAATAGCCCGAAATCTACAACTACAAGCTCAAACTTTAGCTAATATCGAAAAATATAATCAAGCAGTAAAAGGTATTAATAATTGTTTAGAAGCAATGCAAATATACGAATACCAATTACCCTTAATTATCCAAACCCAAACAATTGATGGAGAAACAGAATGAGTGAACATTACTATTTAGAAGACTGTGGTCAAGAAGATCTTTTTTCCTTTGGTGATGAAAGTATAATTAAAGCTAATTTGATTAAAGAAGCTATTCAATTAGCGGTAGCTAAAGAGATCCCTAGAGTCATAGAATATGCTTTAAAAGCTAAAAATATTAATCTCCCAAAAAATCAAGAAGAAAACGTCTTACAATGGTTAGGTCAATTAGTAGAAAATAAACCAGAAATAGGCGAAATGCTCCTCAAAGAAGGGATACCCTGTCAGTTATTAAAACCTCAACAAAATTGGCGCAAAGGCAAATTAAAATTAAAGCTCTCCTTAGAATTTATTCCCGAAAACCAGAATAAAAACTGGCAATCTTCCTTAGATGATTTAAGGTAGAATGAGTTTAGAGTTCAAAGGAAAGGAGTCAGATAGAATTGAGAATGCGCGAATTAATTGTTCATTCTTCATTCTTCATTAATCCCCACACCCGCACCGCGTAGCGGATGTCTGCGACATCGCACTACACACTGCATCTAGTCTAATACAGCTAAGGCAATTTCAATATTTCGGCGTACCGATTCAGCGGAAGCTTGTAAAGCTTCAGACTCTGCTTTAGTCAAATCCACCTCTAAAATCTTTTCTACTCCACGACAACCAAGTCGACAGGGAACACCCAGAAATAAATCATTGATTCCATATTCCCCCTGAAGATAGGTTGCAGCTGGTAAGAGACGGGATTGATTGCGCAGAATTGCCTCTACCATCAAACAAGCGGAAGAAGCAGGAGCAAAATAAGCACCTCCCGTTTGTAGTAGTTTAACAATTTCTGCGCCACCGTGACGAGTTCTTTCTACCAATTCATTAATCGTTGAAGAGTCCATCAATTCAGTGATCGGAACACCTCTGACTGTACAATAACGAGGTAGGGGTAACATCAAATCACCGTGGCCACCCAAAACCATCGCTGAAACGTCAGCAGTATATACTCCTAGTTTCATAGCGATAAAAGCTTGTAAACGGGAAGAGTCTAAGACTCCCGCCATACCCATGACTCTATAGGTAGGTAATCCCGTGATTTTCCAGACTAGATAGGTCATCACGTCTAAAGGATTAGTGATAACTATATAGATAGCATTGGGTGAATGCTTGATGGTTTCCTGGGCTATTTCGGCGACGATTTTGGCGTTGATTAAAGTTAAATCATCCCTACTCATATTGGGTTTGCGCGCCATTCCCGCGGTAATGACAATAATATCAGAACCTGCTGTGTCCCCATAGTCGTTAGTCCCAATAATCTGGCTATCGTGTAATTCTATCCCTTGAGCTGCCATTAAGTCTAGGGCGATACCTTGGGGTAAACCCTCGACCACGTCTACTAAGACTACATCGGCGAGATTTTTTTCGGCTATTCGTTGGGTAAGGGTACTACCCACTTTACCTGCACCAATCACCGAAACTTTAACAGATGCACAGGTTGGGAGTAAAGTAGGGGCAAGTTCCATGATTTTATCCTTATGCTAATTCTAGTTGGTCAAGACGAAGCCAAACACTAGGAGTAGGGACGTAAAATTTAACTAGGGCGTATTCTGCGTCTATTTCTAGTATTTCCCCTTTACTGTTAAATAAATAATCGGGAAATCTTTGATCGCTGGCTTTAGCTTCGAGGCTATTTTCTAGTTTTTCTCTGACTACACGTACTAGTGAACCTTTTTTCATCTTACTAACCTTCGGGTTTAAATCTTGAGTCCTCTAACGGAGCTGTTAGTTGGCTTGATTATATCTTAGGTCGAAGTTGAAAGTTTTCATTATTTCTTGGTTCTATCCTATCATATTTGGGTTTAACCAAAACCAACTACACCTATTTGGGCATCAGTATTATAAATAACACAACAGACTAGTCACCCAGTAGGACCTAGCAATGACTAACCAATCTTTGTAGATTTTTAAGATAACTTTTATAAGTTTTTTTCTATCCATTCCTCTGGATTGATTTCTTCTAAACTTAACTGCTCTTGATTCAACGGAGGTTTAAAGATTCGAATTGCTTCGATAGGTACTTTCTTTGCTTCTAAAGGCATAATAGTCAGATAGTGTTTTTGGTTAGATAATCCTTGGGCTAAAATTACCTTAGATTCACGATTAAACTTTCTCAATTTAGGTTTCTGATAAATATCTGTACCTAATAATTTAGATTTGAATTTTAATTTATATCCTGGTTTAATTGGAGATGATTCATTTTTGACTCCTTCTAACCACCAATGCTCAGGAAGAATGACTACTCTTTGAGAATTAGAAACAAATTTTTCTGTATTTTTACCAATTCCATCAAATCCGGTTTGACTTCCAGTTAATTTAAAGTTAAACACCAGATTATCTCCTGTTGCTGCAACTGCTAAAATTTCTATTTCCCAATCTTCTTCTCTTGGAGAAGACTCCCAACTAATCCGAAAAGGTGCGCCAACATCCCAAGGCCAATCTACATTATCATTATAGTTAGATCTGGTAAAAACGTATAAATCTGGTATTTCTGAAGGGGGTTTACCATCTATTAAAATTGCCGCTTTTCCTTCCCCCCATCTCCCGGCGATCGCCTCTACTTTATTGCCTACAAATTCTAAGGTCAATTTACCATCTTTCCACTGGATATCTCGATTAACTTGATAAGTTTTAACTCTATCTTCCCAATTTTTTTGGGCTTGGGGATTAACCACTA
>CALGKL010000328.1 GCA_937930495.1 uncultured Gloeocapsa sp. | reverse complement strand
CCCCCTTTGAAAAAGGGGGATTTTAATCAAAATTATCAATACTTATTAGCTCAGTGCTATAACTTTTAGAAGCTTCAGTTTGAAAGTCTAGTTATCGTAAATTCTTGCTTCTAAAGCGTCGGGGTTTTCTTCGCAGTATTCCTCAAAATAGGTTTTTTCTAATTTTTCGGATTTTTGGTGAGCCGCTGTTGCTTGTAACTCTTCAACAATATCCCAGGCTGCAGCGCATTCACGGGAGGTAGGACCTTTTTCAGCACAGATGGCGCGAGCTGCTTCTCTGGCTTTTTCGATTCTTTCCTCTAGGAGGATAACTCTAGGCTGTTCGACAAAATTTCCTTTAGTTAAAATGTCAGTGGTAGAAATAATCCCTAACAACTCATTTTTAATAACAGGTGCGCGGTGTAAACCAGTTTGAGCGAATAAACGAGCTACATACTCTACCGATAAATCTGGATTAACAACTATACAGGGTTTAGTCATAATCTCGTAAACCCTAACTTTTTTGGGATCTTTACCGTAAGCGACTACTTTATAAACTATATCAGAATCAGTAACAATCCCGTAGGCGTCTTCATCATCACGTCTATCGACGATTAAAGAATGTATTCCATTTTCTTTCATTAAACGTACTGCTTCGGCCACTGTCGCTGAACCCCGAATAGTTACTACATTCGTAGTCATAATTTCTGACGCTTTCATCAAAATTAACCTCTGTTTAAATCAACACTGAGAATTATACTGGTAAAGGGATACTAAGGAGCGCGATGAGCTTCTCAATAGGGTGTAGGAAGCTTTGGTCAAAAATCGGGAAAATAGTCATTTCTTGACAGTAATGATTTTTAGTCAAGATAAAAAGCTACAATAGCGAATCAATGTTTTTTTGAGTGTCAATCAATATGGTTCGTGCCAATAAAGTAGTATTAGCTTATTCTGGTGGTGTAGATACATCGGTATGTATCCCTTATTTAATGAACGAGTGGGGAGTCAAAGAAGTAATTACCCTTGCTGCTGATTTAGGTCAAGGGGAGGAATTAGGTCCAATTCAGGAAAAAGCCCTCAAATGCGGCGCTAAAGAGTCTTTAGTAGTTAATGCAGTAGAAACCTTCGTTAAAGATTATGCTTTCCCCTCGATTCAAGCTAATGCACTCTATGAGAATCGTTACCCCCTATCTACCGCTTTAGCTCGTCCACTTATCGCTAAATTATTAGTAGATGCAGCTAGAGAATATGGTGCTGATGCGGTAGCTCACGGTTGTACGGGTAAAGGTAATGATCAGGTACGTTTTGATGTAGCGATTATGTCTTTAGCACCAGATTTAAAGGTTTTAGCACCAGCTCGCGAATGGGGAATGAGTCGTGAACAAACCATCGCCTATGGGGAAAAATTTGGCATTGAATCACCGGTGAAAAAGTCCTCACCCTACAGTATCGATCGCAATTTACTAGGTCGTAGTATTGAAGCAGGACCTTTAGAAGATCCTATGGTGGAGCCGCCGGAGGAAATTTATTTAATGACTAAGGCGATCGCCGATACTCCCGACGAGCCAGAATACGTTACCATTGGTTTTGAACAGGGTATCCCAACTCAACTCAATGGTGTCAGTTTAGACCCAGTTTCCCTGGTGACTCAGCTTAACGAAATTGCGGGTAATCATGGAGTGGGACGTATTGATATGGTGGAAAATCGGGTTGTGGGGATTAAATCCCGGGAAATCTATGAAACTCCCGCTCTCTTGGTTTTAATCGCAGCCCACCGTGATTTAGAGAGTTTAACCCTTTTAGCTGATGTTACCCATTACAAACGGGGATTAGAACAAACCTATAGTGAAATGATTTACCAAGGACTTTGGTATAGTCCCCTCAAAGAAGCTTTAGATGCTTTTATCTTGAAAACACAAGAGCGCGTGTCTGGTGTAGTCAGAATCAAATTCTTTAAAGGTAACGCTATAATTGTCGGTCGTGAGTCTGAAAACTCTATCTACAGTCCCGATTTAGCTACCTATGGTGCTGAGGACCAATTTGATCATCGCGCTGCTGAAGGATTTATCTACGTTTGGGGATTACCTACCAAAGTCTGGGCGCAAAAAACTAAAGGCTAAAGAGAGTTAGAGAGTTGTGGAATCACAACTTCTCTTTATGATAATTATCTAGGCTTCCCCTTCCGCGTCACTCTCTACATAGAGAAATAACAAACCCATAACCGCAAACGCAGCTACAGGTAGTAAGGGAACTAAAACAGTGGGTAAAAATGAAGCAGCGTATGCACCAGTCATAATTTCCTCGTTATTTATTAAGTACAATTATCTTCAAGCTGAATGTTACTCTAAAGAGTCTCACTCTAGAACCAAAACATCAAGATTCTTAACAAAATAAAAAAAAGAGGGCATTTTCGATTAAGCTACATCAAGAACCTTAATTATTTCAGAAGAGATTTAAGATCTATGGCTCTAACTCAACCTCTTGATGATCCTCAAGTTGGCAACGTAGCAACCCCAATTAATGCTTCTGGTTTTACTAAAGCATTGATTAATAATTTACCTGCTTATCGTCAGGGATTATCGGCTAATCGTCGTGGTTTAGAAGTCGGTATGGCACATGGCTACTTTTTGTATGGTCCCTTTGCGCTACTCGGTCCTCTGCGTAATACAGAGATAGGAGATTTAGCTGGTTTAGTAGCTGCAGTCAGCTTAATTACTATTCTGACTATTGCTCTCTCTCTCCATGCTGCTGTGCGTAAAGGTAATGCAACAGAAACTCTGACCACCCCCAAACCCCCCGCAGAATTCGGTACTAAAGAAGGCTGGAGCGAGTTTGCTAGTGGTTTTCTGATTGGTGGTTGTGGTGGAGCTGCTTTTGCTTATTTTTTAGCAACTACTCCATTACTACAAGCTTTTCTCAACAGATAAAATAAATACTTGATAATTGACTATCTCACCCTTTGGGTGGGATTTTTTTATTAACTTAAGTAACAATTTGTGATTGCGAGAAATAATTGGGGAATCATCAAAATATAACTATTAACCGAGGATTTGGATATGTTTATTCACCACGACGGTCAAAAATTCTATAATGTGACGCTGATTAATCAAGAGTTGGGTTTAAATAAAACCATCAAGGTACGCGATGATCAGTATATTCTCGATGCTGCTGAAGAACAGGGGATAAGTTTACCTGTATCTTGTCGTACTGGTATGTGTATCAATTGCACGGGTAGAATCGTTAAAGGAGAGGTTGACCAAGATCATAACTTTTTAAGACCTAAAGAATTAGCCGCCGGTTTTCTCCTCACCTGTAAATCCTATCCTCTCTCTGACTGTGTGATTCTTACTCATCAAGAGGAACAGTTATTAGATTTATAACTATTTTTGGACCACTAAGACTCCCATCATTCCCTCAGCTAGAGAATAGTGTCTAGCTTGTTGAAAATTGACCGATTTAGCTAATTCTACCTGTTCTTGACCCTGGGGAAAACGTTCTAAACTGGAATTGATATAGGCATATTCGGCTTTTAAACCCCTAAATCCAGCTAGGGGAACAACTAGATAGTCTAGATAAAACCGTTGGAAATTGCGCCAAATTGGGTGATAAGGTCGGTGAAAATCGAGAATCGCTGCTTTAGCATTGGGTTTTAACACTCTATATATTTCCTTGAGTGATTGTTTGATATCCACAACGTTACGTAAACCATAACCCATGGTAGCGCAATCAAAATAGTTATCAGCAAAAGGAAGGTTTAAAACGTCTCCTTCAATCCAGTGGAGTGAATGATTCGGGAGGATCTGTTTGGCTTTGTCAGCGGCGATCGCCAGTTGTGCCGCGGCAAAGTCAACTCCATAAACTTGACCCTTTAGACCGACTTTTGGCGCTAATAAATGGGCTAAATCACCACTGCCACAACATAAATCTAGGGCTATATCCCCTAACTCTGGTTCACTCCATTTGACAGCCATCAGCTTCCAAATGTGATGTTGACCAAGACTTAACCATTGGTTGAGGCGATCGTATTCCGGGGCAATCCGATTAAATAGTTCTTGAATTGCCGCTGAACTATTTTGTTTATTTTCCATGATTTAAGAAGCTTTTAATTGATGGCAAATCCTTTTTTCTTTTTGGTTTGGGGTTTACTCTCAGGGTTTAAAATCCAGTCGAGGTGGAGTGGTAGTAATGTAGCCAGGTCGTATTGTTTGAGGATAGTTTGTCTCGCTCTGGTTCTGATTGGTAGCATAGCTTCGGGATTATCCAAAGCTTCTTCTACCCGTTTGGCGATCGCCTCCACGTCGAAGAAATCAACCAAGAGTCCATTATAGCCATCTTTGATTACTTCGGTGACGGGTTGGGTATGAGAAGCAACGAGGAGACAACCGGTGGACATAGCTTCTAACATCGACCAGGAGAGGACAAAGGGACGAGTCAGATAGATATGTACTGAAGAGGCTTGCAGGACTTTCAGGTATTGGTTATAGGGTAATAAGCCTGTAAAATGGAGTCTGGATAAATCAAAAGAGAACTTATCTAACATTAATTGCTTATAACTTTGACCTTCCGGGAGGGTTTTGCCATAGGCGACTCGATCTTGTCCTACCACCACTACGTGACAGTTAGGGCGACGTTGTTGTAGGAGGGAGACTGCTTCCATAAATTGGGGGAAACCCCGATAGGGTTCCATCCCTCTAGCGACATAGGTAATGATTTCTGTAGCTTGGGAAAGGTCTAGATTGATCGAGGGCAGAACTAATTTACTATCTGCTTTGGGAACAAAAAAACTTGTATCTATTCCATCATGACGTACCGTAATTTTAGGGTGAAATTCACTCGGAAATTGTTGACGTTGCCAATAGGTAGGGGATAAACCGCGATCGCAGCTAAATAAATCCGTCAACATCGGTGTGTTTTTCATCCGAATCCGGGGGCGATCGTCTGCACTCAGGGGGTCTGTGGGGTCAAAATCCGCGTCTGAGCCATGGGCATGATAAAACCACTCAAAATAACAGAGTAATTGAGCTTTAGGGAGGACATCTTTAATAAAAAGAGTCGGTCCCCACCCGGAATGACCATAGACGATATCGGGGGTAAATTGCTGTTGTCTCAATTGTTCGACTAAACGGTAGATGGCTTGACCTTGTAAGACCGCCGCCTCGAGACTGTGTAGATAGTGGTGGGTTTCTGGTCGCACATCTCGAGAGGGGTTATAGATAACTTTGGTGACTCCTGTTAGTTGTCCCTCTTCCCGACGGGTAGCAAAGACTACTTGATGTCCTCTTGCTGCTAAAGCTACGGCTACGTGACGAAATTGCGCGGGAAAGTTGGGATGTAGTAACAGTATCTTCATAACTAATTAACGTATTGTGGCATGACCTCGGCTGCGGTAAATATGCCATAAATACCCCGATTGTGCAAGGCTTTTCCCGCTTTGAGATAACCAAAGGCAGGACCACAGACATTAGCTGCCATACTGGTTTCATCCCCTAGGGTAAAGGTATGGGTAGAGATTTTACCTTCAAAGGTACGCCCGGTGACTTGAACGTTGGTACTGAGGGGTTTTTTCGGGTTACGGGTATCCACGACCCCACCCACGGTGACGCGCTCCCTGGGACAGATTCCGGCTAATTCGAGCATCAAATCGTCGGCGTGTTCCATATTTTCGAGGGTGAGAATGCCGTTAGTTTTTTCTAACAAGGCTTCTACCTCTGCGTCCGTCATGTTTTTGGCTATTTCTAGGTTATAACCCGGGAGATGGGCGATATCTTCCCTGATGGTGGCTCTATAGGCTTCCCAGTTGGCGATACCTACTCCAAAGGTTATTTTGACCTGGTGGATTTCGGCATAACTTTGAGCAGCGAGCACAGCAGCGGCAGTGAGTAATCCAGGAGTTGCTCCACATCCTGTCAGATAGGTAATTCCCGCTTTTTGTAAATCTTCTTGTAGTTCTAGCATTTGGGCTAGGGCGCTAGTTCTTTTTAGAGCATCGACTAAAACTCCCCGCCAACCAAGGGAGATAAATTGACGGGCTACTTCTACCATAAAGGTATTGGGTAGGTTGGGTAAGGCTAAAAAATAACCATCTACATCAGCACATTTGATTAAATCTTGGATACTTTGCTCAGATAAAACCCCCTGGGGTTGGAGATAACCAACAGATCCTTGTTGCTGATAGACGGCGATCGCTTCGTTGACGTTGATTCCTTCTGGTTGGTAGATGTAGCCCTGTTGATCCGCTGCGGCTACGTGGATTACTGACTGTTTAGGTGCTAAAACTCTAGCTGCTGCTTGTCCTAAACCTCCAAATCCTAATACACCAATTTTAATTCTCTTTTTGCTCATGCTTTTTTCTTGGCAGTCTATCTGTGTCTAGAATACCACGAATGCTCCTCACGATATTTTGTCTTTTGGGTTAGAAATTTTCAGACCAATTTAGGGAACTATCAAGATATAACCAGAAAATGTTAACTTTAAAGTAGTCAGGCAAAATAATAAGAATGATGACTTCGGAAGATAGTACCAATAACCCCCTAATCTCTGGTCCACTCAAAGAGTTTGCTACATCTAAACAAACGGGTTTAGGTTTCTTTGATACTCTCAAACAACCTAGATTTAGTGGTCAACTGGAATTGACTAGTCCTGATCACCGTCGTTGGGTATTCTATCTTTATCTAGGTAGAATCATCTACGCCACCGGGGGAATTCACCCGGTGAGACGATGGCGTCGTCATTTAGTGATTTATTTTCCCCATATGCCTTCCCACCTCAGCGCTTTACAAGCAGATATTGATAGTATCCCCGTTGAAGACCTGAAGATTTGTTGGGAATACCAATTGTTGTGTCTTTGGGTAGAACAACAAAAGGTTACCCTCGAACAAGCAGCGAAGATGATTAGGGCTACAATAGTTGAAGTACTTTTTGATGTTACCCAAGCTATGCAGATAGCCTGTAAACTTAGCTCAGACAAGACTCTCTCCACTCGTTTAGTGTTGATTGATGCCGAACAAGTGATCGTGGAAGCCCAAAAACTCTGGCAAGCTTGGCAAGCAGCTAAAATCGCCGATCGCTCTCCTGATATGGCGCCAATCATCGCTCAACCAGAACAACTGCAACAAAAAACTTCTGAGCAAATCTATCATACTCTCAGTCAGTTACTAGATGGACAACAAACCCTACGGGATTTAGCAGTACGTATGAAACGAGACGTCCTAACGGTAACCCGTTCTCTCCTTCCCTATATCCAGGAGGGATTGGTACGTTTAGTGGCAATCGATGATTTTCCCGCACCTAGTCTCCCTAATATTCCGACTATAATTTCTAATAATCGAGATGGTCAAAAGCATCTGATCGCCTGTGTTGATGATAGCCCTCTAGTTTGCCAAAGTATGGAAAAAATCCTCAAACAAAATGGCTATGACTTTCTCGGAATCAATGACGCTTTACGGGCGATCGCCATTCTCCTAGCTCGTAAACCGGATTTAATTTTTTTAGATTTAATTATGCCTAACGCTAATGGTTATGAAATCTGTAGCCAATTACGCAAGTTATCTTTTTTCCGTCATACCCCAATCGTGATTTTAACTGGCAATGATGGTCTTATCGATCGAGTCCGCGCTAAAATGGTTGGCTCTTCGGATTTCTTGAGTAAACCCGTTGATGCTGAAGTGGTGATTAATGTTATTCGCAAACATTTGAGAGAGGGAGTTAATTACACAGGTAACGAAAATTTTCTCTAATCCAATTTGAACGCTATACTAAGCTTATCATTTTAAAAATAACTATTTATTTAAGAGGTAAATTTAATGGAAACAGCTTTAGTCGTTGAAGATTCCCCAGTTCAAAGAGGAATTATCACAGGATATTTACAACAGCTTGGGATTAATGTGATCGTCGCTAATACCGGGGAAGAAGCCTTAGAAAAAATACAAACCACTTCTCCTAATCTAATCGTCTTGGATGTGGTTTTACCAGGTCGTAGCGGCTTTGAAATCTGCCGAGATTTAAAAAGTCAGGAGAAAACTAAAGAAATTCCGATTATTATCTGTTCCACCAAAGATAGCGAAATGGATAAATTCTGGGGGATGAAACAGGGTGCTAATGCCTATCTGGCTAAACCCCTAAAT
>CALGKL010000327.1 GCA_937930495.1 uncultured Gloeocapsa sp. | reverse complement strand
CCAAATGCTGTGACAGGTTCTAAGACTAAATCATAACAGGAAAGGTGATTGGGATTGACTTGAATCGCTTTAGTCAATGATTCTTCCCAATCGGCTAAACTTTGGTTCGGTAAACCAGAAATTAAATCTAAACTAAAATTAAACGTGCCGAGAGTTTGGATCAGAGTAATTGCTTCCCATACCTCCTCAAGACTATGCGATCGCCCACAACTTACCAATAATTGGGATTGAAATGCTTGTACTCCCAAACTCAGACGATTAATCCCCAAAGCTTGATAAGCTTGTAATTTAGCCAAATCAAATGTACCAGGATCTATTTCTAGGGAAATTTCCGCACCTTGAGCGATTCCCAACTTTTGCTCTAACTTTGTTAAAATATATTCTAGATTATGAATCGATAGTAAAGATGGAGTTCCTCCCCCAAAAAAAATCGAAGTTAAGGATTTACCTCCAACAGTGATATAACTTATTTCCCGACCTATAGCTTCCACATATTCTCGAATCATTTCCGACTCGTCGGGGTTAGCTTTAACACCCAAAACCGAAATCGGAAAATCACAATAATAACAACGACGACGACAAAAAGGGATATGTAGATATGCAGCTTGGGGAATATCTAAGTCTAAACATGATTCATTAATCATACAGTCGATGTTCAATTATAATAGAAACAACCAGAAGACTCAGACAAGTTTTTTAGCAACAATATAACTATTGGATGGCAAATATGCTAGATGCAATCATTATTATCTTATTTATCATAGCAGGAGGCGGTGTCGGTTTTGACAGCGTTAAATTGCTTCCTGACTCAGTTTTAGCACAAGTTTCCAACCTAGAAGCTCTTCGGTTAGTAACCGCTGGTTTTGCTGCTATCATTGGTCTCGGAGTAGGTCTCGTCGCTCAAACCACTTACCGTCGTCTCGAAGCGCAAATACGCAACACTCCCATTGAAGTAATTTTAACTCGTGCTGTGGGTTTAGTTATTGGTTTACTCTTAGCTAACCTGATGCTCGCGCCGATTTTTCTCCTCCCCATACCTGAAGAATTTGCCTTTATTAAACCCTTAATGGCGATTTTAGGTAGCGTTGTCTTCGCTTTCTTGGGAATTAGTCTCGCGGATACTCACGGTCGCGCTTTTTTAAGAATTATTAACCCCAATAGTATGCAGTCAATTTTAGTATCTGAGGGAACCCTTGAACCCGCTACCTCGAAAATTCTAGATACTAGCTGCATTATCGATGGACGAATCGAACAAGTATTCAATACAGGGTTTCTCGAAGGACAAATAATTATCCCCCAATTTGTCTTGCAAGAGTTACAGCAACTCGCTGACGCAACCAATGATCAAAAACGAGTCAGAGGGAGAAGAGGTTTAGATATCCTCAATCGGATACAAGAGGCTTTTCCCCAACAAATTATCATCAACCCTGTAGATTATGAAGATATCCCTACCGTAGATGCTAAGTTAGTACATTTAGCCTTAGAAATCAACGGCACTTTACTGACTAACGACTATAATCTCAGCAAGGTCGCTAATCTCCAAAAAGTCAATATTCTCAATATCAATGATTTAGCCCAAGCGATGCGACCTATTTATCTACCAGGAGATCCCATCGACATTAAAATCATTAAACAAGGAAAAGAACCAACTCAAGGTATTGGTTACCTAGAGGACGGTACCATGGTGGTAGTAGAAGAGGGACGCAATTACGTCGGTGCTGAAGCCAGAGTAATCGTTACATCTGCGTTACAAACCTCAGCAGGACGGATGATTTTTGCTAAACCCCAAACTTCTGTTACTGCTTAAATATGTGGGGGAATAAAACCCCTACTACTTACTTAAATCCAACCACCAAAGACAGCTAACCCAAAATATTTCCAGGGGACGGCGATTACTTGAAAACCTGCTTGCTCAAGTAAGCTAAAATGAGTAGCTAAAGTGGCTAAGCGATCTTGTCCTGAATAACCATAAGGTTGGGTTTGTCCTAGTTTACTTCTGACTTCTTCTCGATTAATACCCTGTTGTTGAGTCCAATTTGTTCTCATAGTCTCATAGATATCAACTAAGACGGGAGATTCTTGTAAAACAGGATCGCCATTCCAAAAACATCCCCCAGGTTGTAGATGTTTAGCGATACAAGTAAATAATTTTGCTTTCATCTCATCACTGAGATGATGGATAGCTAGAGAAGAGACACAAGCGTCAAAATCGGAGGGAATATCTATGGTTAGTTTTCCATCAGCCCATTCTCCAAAATCAGCTTGAATTATTTGACAACGCTCTTGATAACCTTGTTCGGTAATTTTCTTTTGAGTAGTAGCTACCATTCGCGGTGAATAGTCTAAACTAACTAATCGTGCCTTAGGACAACGTTGTAATAATTTTAAGGTCAATTCACCAGTTCCACAACCCAATTCTAACAAGTAATTGGCTTCCCTAGGGACACAAACACTAATTACTTCTAGGATCTCATCATAACGAGGTATCAACTGACGAATAGCTAAATCAAAATCAGCATTATTAGCAAAAACTTCCCCAGGATAAATTGTCTGTTGTTGATTCATAATTAGGTTATAATTTTACCTCTAAAGTTATTTGTTCGGGTTCATTAACGATGATTTGAGGTCTATTTCTATAAACGCTTATAGTACCATGAACTTGAATAAAGTCTCCTTCATATTCCTCTAAATTATCTAAAGAATTAAACTTAGGGAAATCAGCCCTAAAAATTACGATAGTAAAAGCTTTTCTATAATCACTATTACCTACATTGATAAAAGCAACTTTACCATCAGCTGGAATATGAGTACTAGTAATTACACCTGATACAGTAGCTTCACATCCTTCGTATTCTTTAATTTTATTGATGTTAGTAGCTTCTAGGCTTAAATTAGCAGAACAATGAGTAAAAATACTATCACAGCTAGATAAAATTGTCATCATCATGACAATAGCTAATATCTTGGGTAATGTCATATAGTTAATGTAGTAGCCTTAAGTTAGG
>CALGKL010000326.1 GCA_937930495.1 uncultured Gloeocapsa sp. | reverse complement strand
CTTGAATTAATAATCCTCCTCCCCCTCTTGTGGCAAGGTTTTCTTGAAAAAGATTATTGACTAAACTTGCTTTAGCGTTGTCTCCTATTACAGTAATACCCGCACCAAAATTACCTTGATTTTCGGTAAATGTTAAATTACTTAAAACTAGGTTGCTATTACCGGCAAATAATCCCGCTCCGTAATGTCTTAGATTCCTGTCATTAGTTAGATCGGTGCTATATCCTTCGGTAATAGTTACACCATCTAATCTGGTTTCTTCGGTTAAATTAAGCGCTTTAACTACCTGATAACTGTTATCGGTATTTGTATTTTGACGACCAATATTCCCACTGAGAATTGTTTCGTTTTTCTCGATATCTCTCTGGTCTAAATTTCTTTCGTTACCAGCAAAACCTCCATAAATATCTACAGAGTTTTTCAGGTTAAAACTAAGGTTTCGGTTACGATTATTTGTGGGTTTGTATACCCCCTTTGCTATCCAAATTTCGTCGTTGGCCTCCGCTACATTTAGAGCGGTTTGTAAACTGTTGTAAGCGTTCCGCCATGATGAGCCATCGTTAGCTCCTTGAGCATCCACATTGACATAAATAATCGCCATATTCACTCCTCACTATTGTATCTCTTGCTACTTTTTACACTAACACAGAGAAAAAGGTAATTGGGGACTATTTATGATCTTTTTTTAAAGAAAAACTGCCAAATACTTAAACATAGATTTTCTACCCACTCGACGATTCGGTCTAGCCATTTTAAGATTTTTTCTAGGGGATGTTGGACATACCCTAGAGATATCGCTTTGGTTTCTAGATAATCTGTTTCTACTGTCTGATTTTCTGGTTCTAAAAATGCTTCTGATTCTGTGGGAATAATTCCTGATTCAACTTCAGTTTTCAGAGCTTCACTGATTGGTACGTATTCATTATATAAGTCTTCCCAAGTTAACCAGTTTTGACTTTTATCTGGAGTTTGAACTTCTGGTAAAGACAAACGGGTATTTTTACCCTGAAGATATTTTCTTTTTCCCTTTTCCCCGATTTGATGATTCTCTTGTTGAGGTAATTTTACTTTACTAACCAGATTTGGTCCAAAAAAGTACTCGATCGCTTCAGCGATTAACTTTTGTAATTTTTCAAAAACATCTTGCTCTTGATTAACAATCGGCTCTAAATATACCTCCCCAAAAAGGTTAACGGACATCGCTACCGGACTATATTGAATCCATTGCATAATTTCCCAAAACCAACGAATGGGAGGAATAATGTTTGTGTTATCAGTTTTGATGGGTGCTAAAAGGTTGGGAAATTTTTTGGCTAAAATAATTTGCTCATCCTCTTGGCGTTGACGCCAATAATTGGCTATATTCTTAATAATCAGATTGTTAAGTTCTTTTTGTTGGGTTTGGTTGAGAATATCTAGTAGGTGATTATCTTTTTGTACTAAGATTAGTCTCCCACTGTCTCTATCTGTAGCTATAGCTTCTATTGGTTGGGGAAACCAACTCTCTAATTCCTTTAGGGTTGCTTCGATCGCTGGTTTTTCTGGTTTGTTTTTTGGTTGTTGATGTTTCTTTCCCCAACTAGGTAACTGTAATGCTTTTGTCCTTTGGGTTAACTGACGTTCTAATAATCGTCCTGTTTGCACTAATAAATAAATAGGATATAAGACTATTTGCGTACCCCAAGTTATGGCTATTTTTAAGCCACGCCAAGTTCTGATACTGTTATCTCTAAGCTTAATATATTGACGATTAATAAAACTAAACAGTTTACTTTGGTAGGGACGATTCGTCGGAGAAGACATCAGCTAAAGTTACATTTTTTACCTATAATAATATTTTAGCTAAGGTAATTCTGTAAAGTTTTGGCTCAAACATCCCCTTGACTCAAGAATCAATGGTCTTCAAATTCGATTCCGTATCGCCCATATTCTTTAATAAACATATGATTTTATGGTTGTATTAAAGGCAAGAAAAAACGCAACTAGAAAAAAGATAATTAAAAGTAGGGATAGTAGTTAACACTGGTGAGATAATTCAAGCAATTGTGCATTAGAAAATAGACTACGAGCATAGCTGCAGCAGCTAGGGCGACGAGAGTCCCCGCGAGCATCAGGGAAAACTCCCTTTGTTCAAAGGCTTTTTGCATTAAATGTAACGACCAGGCTACAAGAGCGACGTCGAACATGAGAATTATTAATAACATTTTTTAAAAAATGTAAAGTTTAATCTATTTTAATATATATTTACCCAAGATGACGAGACAAAAAGGGCAAGAGTTATTAAGAAAATCTAAACAACAGGACGCACAGGGAGATTATGGGTAGCTAGATAGGTTTTAACCTCGCTGATAGTTAATTGACCATAATGTAATAAAGAAGCGAGTAAAGCAGCTTCAGCCTGACCTTGGGTTAAAGCTTGATAGATATGTTCACAATTACCAGCACCACCAGAAGCAATAACCGGGATTTCTACTTGTGAGGCGATCGCCCTAGTCAACTCTAGGTCATAACCAGCTTGAGTTCCATCAGCATCCATACTGGTAACCAATAGCTCACCCGCACCACGACGAGCCACTTCTTGAGCCCAGGCGATCGCATCTAGACCGGTATTTTCCCTTCCGCCCCTAACATAGACATCCCAACCAGGATGGAGAGGATCAACCCGTTTACGCGCATCTATAGCTACCACGATACACTGATTCCCGAAGCGATCGCTAGCTTGGTTAATCAAATCAGGTTGACGCACGGCGGCGGAATTAATACTCACCTTATCCGCTCCAGCCCTTAACAAAAGTTTAATATTTTCTAAGGATTGGATCCCTCCACCTACCGTTAGAGGAATAAAGACCTGTTCCGCGGTCCGATAAACCACATCAATAATCGTATCGCGGTCTTCATGAGTAGCGGTGATATCGAGAAAGACCAACTCATCAGCACCAGCGTCATTATAGAGTTTAGCCAATTCTACCGGGTCTCCAGCATCTTGAAGATTAACAAAATTCACCCCTTTAACCACCCTACCCCCATTGACATCCAAACAGGGCAAAATACGTTTAGCCAACATAAGATTATTCCTTCAGAAAACGCCAACAACCAGAGGGTTCAAACTTACCCC
>CALGKL010000325.1 GCA_937930495.1 uncultured Gloeocapsa sp. | reverse complement strand
CGATAAGTTTGTTCAACGGATTTGAGTTTATCTAATAAATATGCTTCAGCCATAAGTTGATAGTCCTAAATAAAAAAATTAATAAATAACCCAGCAAGAAGCTGGGTCAATCCTCGAGTTTAACAAGCTTATTGAGCGGAGGTATCGGGTGTACTGGGTTTATTTTTACCTTTAGATCTATTAAATAAACCTTCGTACTTACGATTAAAGCGGTCAACCCGTCCTTCTGTATCAATAATTTTCTGAGTACCTGTGTAAAAGGGGTGGTTACCGGACCAAACTTCAACGTGAATTTCCGGTTGGGTAGATCCGGTGATCATAACTACTTCACCGTTGCAGATGACTTTAGCTTCGGGATACCAAGTGGGGTGAATTTCTGGTTTAGGCATAATTAAAAAAGGTTTATCTTAACGTTTAGAGTACTGAGGTGCTTTACGAGCTTTATGCAGTCCGTATTTTTTGCGTTCTTTCGCGCGGGGGTCCCGGGTGAGATAGCCTTCAACTTTAAGGGGTTGACGATTTTCCGGGTCTAACTGACATAAAGCCCTAGCTACTCCTAGTTTAACCGCGTCGGATTGTCCCGTCAAACCACCGCCATGGGCTTTAACGACAATATCGTATTGATTTTCTAAACCGAGGGTTTCTAGGGGTGCTTTGAGGGTTTGTAGATAGTCAGGGATACGGTTAAAATAATCAGTAGCTGTTCTACCGTTAACGGTAACTTCTCCTGTACCTGGTACTAGACGAACGCGAGCGATAGATGATTTGCGTCGTCCTGTTCCCCAGTAAACTACTCTATCTTGATTATTTGGCATTAGTTACCTCCATTAGGGATTGTTTGAATAGTTAGGATTTCGGGTTTTTGAGCCGAGTGAGGATGTTGTTCCCCTGCATAAACTTTGAGTTTAGTAAAAAGTTGACGTCCGAGGGAATTTTTGGGGAGCATTCCTTTGACTGCGTGTTCAACGATTCTTTCAGGTATGCGTTTTTGGAGTTTAGCGAAGGTTTCTTCTTTTCTACCTCCTGGTCTACCCGAGTGACGAGCGTAGATTTTTTGTTCGGCTTTTTTACCTGTAACTACTACTTTTTCAGCGTTGATGACGATGACAAAGTCTCCCGTATCCAGGTGGGGGGTAAAGGTAGGTTTATTTTTACCTCTGAGGATCATGGCGATTTCGGTAGCTAGACGTCCTAGTCTTTGTCCTGAAGCGTCAATAACGTACCATTTACGCTCTAGGGTTGCTTGATTGGGTAAGGGGGTTTTATTCATCTTTACTATTGGGGTTATTGAACATAAAAGAAGGCTGAGCGTCAAACCAGAGAGACTCAGGAAAGGGTAAATCTCGGTAACCTACTCTCAAGAGACAGAGTCCTTGGGGTGGGGCTGCGTACTTAACCGCCTCTCGCTGTTGATTTTGCCAGATGCTAGAGAAGTTAGGGAGAGAGCGTTGACCGCTACCCACTTCTACGAGCATTCCCACCAGTAGTCGCACCATTCCGTATAAAAAACCTTGGGCTTGAATTTCCAGAGAGATAATCGGTCCGTTAAGGGTACAGTAGGCGCTCTGAATATCTACCCAGGAATGGGGACGAGATGAGCCGGCGCGCTCAAAGGCGGCTAAGTCGTGTTTACCGATCAGAGGTTGGAGAGCTTGATTAATTAGCTCTGGGTCTAAGGATGCTCGATAATAGTGCCAGACAAAGGGGGCGAGGAAAAGGTTAGGCTGTTTATCTGTGTAGATAGTATAGCGGTATCTTCGCCACAAGGCGCTAAAACGAGCGTGCCAAGTCGGGGGAACGGCGGCTGAGCCTCGAATCAGGATATCTTTGGGTAAGATGCCGTTGAGTACTGTTGCCCACCGTTGAGCTGGTATAGGGCTAGCTTGGTCAAAATGGGCTACTTGAGCTGCTGCGTGTACTCCTGAGTCGGTTCTACCCGCTCCATGAACTACTACAGGATGTTTGAGAATCGAGGCGATCGCCTCTTCTATTTCTGCTTGTACGCTTCTATGTTTGGCTTGTCTTTGCCAACCGTGGAATGATGTTCCTATATATTGTATCAGCAGAGCCACCCGTTGAGTCGGGTACTGATTGGCATTCAATGTTAATCAACTAGCTCAATAATAGCCATTTTCGCATTATCACCCCGACGATTTATGGTTCTAACAATGCGAGTATAGCCGCCATTGCGATTGCCATAGCGACTAGGTGCTTGCTCAAAGAGAGCGTGTACTAATTTTTTGTCATAGATATAGCTCATGGCTTGACGTCTAGCTGCTAAAGAGCCGTTTTTAGCTAGGGTAATGATTCTTTCTGCTTCTTGACGTACTGCTTTAGCTCTGGTTTGGGTGGTTTTGATTTGACCATGACGTAGTAGCTCTGTGGTTAGACTTCTTAATAGAGCTTTACGCTGGTCTGCTGGTAGTCCTAGTTGGGGGACACGACATTGATGACGCATTTTTTCCTCTTTTTTTTAAGCTTTATTGGTTCTTTCTAGTGGTAAAGTTATACCTAGGCGTTTTTGTAGGGCTTCTACTACTTCTTCGGCTGATTTTTGGCCAAAGTTTTTAATTTCGAGCAGGTCTTCTTGGGAGTAGTCGATTAGGTCGGCTACGGAGTTGATTTGAGCACGTTTGAGACAGTTATAGGCTCTTACTGATAGCTGCAGTTCTTCGATCGGAATCTGACTATTGGGGTTTTCCTCGGGTGTGTATTCGCTAGGTTGATCTATCAGGGTTAGGTCTTTGAGGGGACTAAACAAGTCCACCATGATGGTTGCTGCTTGAGATAGGGCTTCTTCTGGTTTAATACTACCGTTTGTCCAGATTTCTAGAGTTAGCTTGTCTTTACCAAAAGAACCGTCGAGACGACTATCGTCAACTGTGTAATTAACCTTAGTTACTGGCATAAACACGCTATCGATTTGCAGAAAGTCTATAGAGCTGCGATCGTCTTTACTTTTGTCGATCGCTCTATAGCCTGTTCCCCTTTCTACGTGAAATTCCATTTCTAGTTTAGAGCCTTCAGCGAGAGTGGCGACGTATTGATTGGGGTCAACTACCTCTATTTCCGAGGGTAAGTCAAATTTCCCCGCGGTTACTGTTCCCGGTCCTATTGCTAATAGCCTACCGATTTGAGGTTCTTTGCTATAACTTCTGAATACTATTTCTTTCATGTTCAACATCAGTTCTAGCACGTCTTCTCTTACCCCTTTGATGGTGGCGAATTCATGATTCACCCCTGCTATTCTGAGCGCTGTGACTGCTGTACCTTCCAGATTTGACAGTAAAACCCTTCTTAAGGCGTTGCCTACTGTTGTTCCCTGACCTCTTTCTAGCGGTTCTAGCACAAATTTGCTATACTGGTTTTGGTTTTTCAGAGTTTTTGATTCTACACATTCAATCTGAAACTGCGTCATAGAATAACCTTCCTTGAGGGTTTAAACTAAACAATTAAGATAGACAGAAGCTGGTCAACTAGGTGTTTTCCTGTTATTTTCAATATTTATTTTCGCCTAGGGCGCAAAAGAGTACCATTACATACTCTTTCTGTTGCCCTTGCTTTTTTATTGCTTTAGACTCTACGTCTTTTGGGTGGACGACAGCCGTTATGGGGGATTGGGGTTACATCCCTAATCAGAGTTATTTCTAACCCTGAGCCTTGTAACGCCCTAATGGCTGTTTCTCTACCTGCTCCTGGTCCACTGACCATTACTTCTATTTGACGCATTCCCTGTTCCATTGCTCTTTTAGCTGCGTTATCTGCTGCTGTTTGAGCGGCGAAGGGGGTGCCTTTTTTTGCTCCTTTGAAGCCGCTAGAGCCTGCTGAGGCCCAGGATATCACTTCTCCGTTGGTGTCAGATATACTGACGATTGTGTTATTAAATGTTGACTGGATATGGGCTACACCGTTAGGTATATTCTTTTTGGTTTTTTTGCTTCCAGTTTTTTTACTTGGTCGAGCCATTTTTTTTTGTTTAGATCTCCGGAAAATTGCCTAATAGTTGTTAATTTTGGTTTATTTCTTACCTGGGGCTTTTTTCTTACCTGCTACGGTCAGGCGTCTGCCTCTTCTGGTTCTGGCGTTGGTTCGTGTTCTTTGTCCGCGCACTGGTAAACCTAGACGATGACGTCTACCTCTATAGGTTCCTATATCTCCTAGACGTTTGATATTCATTGCTTCCCAACGTCTGAGGTCACCTTCTATTTGATAGTTAGCTTCTATATAGGCACGTAGTGCGGTTACTTCTTCGTCTGCTAAGTCCCTAACCCTAGTGTCTGGGTTTACTCCAGTTGCTGCTAGGATTTCTTGTGCTCTGGACAATCCTATGCCATAGATATATGTCAGGCCAATCTCTACGCGCTTATCTCGCGGTAGGTCTATACCTGCAATTCTTGCCACACGTTTTCTCCCTGTTTCTCTCTAACTTGTTTACTGTTAGTGACTTGTTGTTATCCTTGTCGCTGCTTGTGCTTGGGATTGGGACAAATCACCATAACTTTACCGTGTCGTTTAATGACACGGCATTTATCACACATTTTTTTTACTGATGGTCTTACTTTCATGCCTTTTTTGGCTACTCTGCAAGCTATTTATTATAGCGTTTTTTTGGGTTATAGTCAAACTATTATAACTTATTTTTGTCTTAAACGATAAGTAATTCTCCCTTTGGTCAAATCGTAGGGGGTTAATTCTACTTTGACGCGATCTCCTGGTAGAATTTTGATATAGTTACGCCTAATTTTCCCGGCGATATGAGCGAGTACGTTAAAACCGTTGTCTAAATCTACGCGAAACATAGCATTAGGTAGAGATTCAGTTACTGTCCCTTCCATTTCGATGAGGTCTTTTTTAGCCATAAGAATTGATAAAGATTTTCTAAAGGTTTAAGGACGGAAGCTTTTCCCGTCCTATTATAATTTATGGAGAAGGTAAACGTGGTTATTTGGGGGAATCAAAGAAAGGTTTAATTACTTGGGCTAAGGCTGCTGTAACTTCTTCTAGGGTAGGACTACCGTCAATGGTGTATAAGTTATTTTTATTTTGATAATAACCAATCACTGGGGCGGTTTGTTCGTAATAAACCTTAAGACGACGTCTGATGGTTTCTTCATTGTCATCTTTTCTCCCTCTAGAGAGGAGACGAGCGACCAAAAATTCATCACTAACTTGGAGATTAAGGACACAATCACAAGTTTGGGATATTTCTGTGAGTAATTGGTCTAAGAATTCAGCTTGAGCTAGATTACGAGGAAAACCGTCTAAAATCCAACCTTGTTGAGCATCAGCTTGTAAGAGGCGATCGCGAATCAAATCCAGTAATAACTCATCGGGGACTAATTCGCCTTTATCTACGTAACTTTGGGCTTTTTGACCTAAAGTTGTCCCAGAGGCGATCGCCTCTCGCAACATTTCACCGGTAGATATATGAGGTATATTGAACTTAGCGGCGATAATAGCTGCTTGAGTGCCTTTTCCTGCTCCTGGTGGTCCTAAAAAAATCAATCCCGAATTACTCATTAATTATCTGTTGTTCCTTAATAAACATTTAGTCTTTGACCATTCCTTCGTAACGTTGAGAAATAACGTAGGTTTGAATTTGTTTAGCGGTATCAATTGCCACCCCAACGAGAATAAGTAGAGATGTAGCGCCAAAACCACGGAAGGTAGTAACACCTGTCAAATTTTCTACCAAAGTAGGTACAGTAGCGACAATCCCCAAAAAGATAGCCCCAAGAAGAGTCAAACGATTAACCACACCATCGATATAATCGGTAGTAGCCTTACCTGGACGTATTCCTGGGATACTCGCCCCCATTTTTTTCAGATTTTGGGAGATATCAGCGGGGTTAGTAATCAAGGAGGTGTAGAAATAGCTAAAGAAGATAATCAAAGCCAGATACACGATCGTTGAAGTCAAGCTACCGGGGCGCATAAAATTGAGTATTTGTTGAAATATTTGAGCCACGGGACCTTCTTGTGGGGCAAAACCGGCTAAAAAGCTAGGCAAAATCAGTAAAGACGAGGCAAAAATAATAGGCATAACCCCGCTTTGATTAAGACGGAGAGGAAGATAACTAGTTCTTTCCCTGTATAGTCTTTTGCCTACTTGTCGTTTAGCGGAAATAATCGGAATACGGCGTGTCCCTTCTTGAATAAAGACGATTCCGATGATCATTACCAAGAAGACGAGGAGAAGAAGTACGACTTGAGCGATGGTTTCCTGACCACCTTTTTGGGCGAATTGAATAGTTTGTCCCAAAGTAGTCGGTAAAATTGCCACTATATTAACGAAAATGAGGAGAGAGGCTCCATTGCCGATTCCCCTTTCGGTAATTACTTCCGAGATCCACATAACGAACATGGAGCCTGCCGTCAGGGCGATCACGGTTTGGATGACAAACCCTGGACCAGGATTAAGGGCGTAGGGATTAAGGAGACTGATGGTTAGAGCTGTAGTTTGAGCGACGCACCAAAATAGAGCGACATAGCGAGTAATTTGAGCTATTTTCCGTCTGCCCACTTCTCCTTCATTTTTTTGGAGATCTTCGAGGGGTTTAATAGCGGCGGTGAGTAATTGTATAATAATGGAGGCATTGATATAGGGAAGGATCCCTAGAGCAAAAATACCGAGAGCGGAGAGACCACCACCGGTAAAGATATCCAAGAAACCTAAGCCGGGTAAATTTTGGACAGCGCCAGCGAACTTAACGCGATCTATTCCCGGTATAGGTATAAAGATCCCCAAACGTACCAGAATAAGTAAACCGATTGTAATGAGCAAACGGCCTCGCAAGCCAGCGGCTTGAGCCATTTGCCTGAAAGTTTCTTGAGCGGTAGGATTTTTATCTCGACTAACGACCATCAGCAGTTTCCTGTACAGATTCTGATTTAATTGTAGCTTGAGAACGAGCTATGACTTCACAACTACCGCCAGCGGCGGTTATTTTCTCTTGAGCTTTAGCGGTAAAAGCTACGGCTTGAACCTGTAAAGGTATATTTAACTCACCATCACCGAGTATTTTTAAAGGGCCATTTTTAGCGGTAACAACACCTTGTTCGAGGAGGAACTCGAGATTGACGAGGCTATTAGGTGGCAATTGAGCCAACTTACCTACGTTAACAATGGTATAACTGCGGGGATTAATAATAGGAAAGTGTTTAAGTTTAGGGATACGACGATAGAGAGGAGTTTGTCCGCCTTCAAAACCAGGTCTAGTTCCCGAACCTGAGCGAGATTTTTGTCCTCGCATACCGAAGCCACAACTAGCGCCTTGTCCTGCGGAAATCCCTCTCCCAAGACGACGGGGGCGTTTTTTCGAGCCTTTTTTAGGAGCTAAATCCGATAAGCGCATGATCTTGTTATTCTCCTATGAATAGATTTGTTGGATAGGAATGCCTCGTTCTTGAGCCACTTCACCAAAAGTACGAATTTGTTCGAGAGCGTCGATCGCTGCTCGAGCGTTATTGAGGGGGTTATTAGAGCCTAGTTGTTTAGCGAGGATATTTTTCACACCTGCCAATTCTAAAACGGTTCTAACGGCGCCTCCGGCGATTACACCGGTACCGGGAGCGGCGGGGCGAATGAGTACTTTAGCGCCTCCGGAGATTCCCTGGGATACGTGGGTGATGGAGTCATTTTTAGTTAGGGGTACTTCGATCAGTTGTTTACGACCATCAGCAACGCCTTTACGAACGGCACCGATGACGTCGCTAGCCTTACCGACACCGACGCCTACCTGTCCTTTTTCGTTACCAACGACGACAACGGCGCGGAAGCTTAATTTTTTACCACCTTTAACTACTTTACTAACGCGACGAATTTGAATAACGCGTTCTTGGAGCGTGATTTCCTTGTCTTTTTTACTGCGACCCTTGGGCATTTTTGATGTTCCTTTTTAGAATTGTAAACCTGCTTCGCGGGCAGCTTCTGCTAGTGCGCGCACGCGACCGTGATAGAGATTACCGCCTCGGTCAAAAACAACTTTCTCAATACCTTTAGCGAGTGCTTTGGCAGCGATTAACCTACCTACGGCGGCGGAGGCTTCACAGTTACTTCCGTAGGTGAATTGCTCTCTGAGGGAGGGTTCGAGGGTAGATGCGGCTACCAAAGTATGTTGAGCTACATCGTCGATAACCTGAGCATAGATATGAAGGTTGGAACGAAAAACCGCTAAACGGGGACGTTCGGGTGTGCCCTGAACTTTTTTGCGGATCCGTCGATGACGACGTTGATTTTGCTGTTTGCGAGATATTTTCATAGTTATTTTTTACCAGTTTTACCTGCTTTACGTCTAACAAATTCGCCTTTATAGCGAATACCTTTGCCTTTATACACTTCAGGTGGGCGGACGGCGCGGATTTTGGCGGCTACGTTACCGACGAGTTCTTTATCGATGCCGTCAATGACTATTTCTGTATTTTTTTCTTCTACGGCTACTTTGATGCCTTCGGGCATGATCATTTCTACCGGTTTGCTGTAGCCGACGTTAAGGGTTAATTGACTGCCTTGAGATTGAGCACGATAACCCACACCTTGGATTTGGAGGCGTTTTTGGAAGCCGGTAGAGACGCCTTCTACCATGTTAGCGACGAGGGTACGGACTAAGCCGTGACGTTCGCGGGCGGTGCGGGAATCGTCATTGGGAATAACTTTCAGGGTATTGTCTTCTTGTTGGACTTTAACACCTTCAGGGATGACTCTTTCGAGGGAGCCTTTAGCTCCTTTAACGCTGAGACGTTGTCCATCAATTTCCTCTGTTACCTTATTCGGTAGGGGAATGGGACGTTTTCCGATACGGGACATAAGATTTTACTCCGATGATGTCTTAGTTTACCAAACATA
>CALGKL010000324.1 GCA_937930495.1 uncultured Gloeocapsa sp. | reverse complement strand
CCCTACAGCGGGATAGGGTAAAAAGCCAATATCCCATTGTTCTAAATGCAATCTGATGGTTAAATCCAAATCATCGGTGATGGTTTCCTCGTTCCAACCGCCACAGCTTTCTAGAGCGCTACGACGTACGAATTGACCATTGCCCCTTAATTCTCCCATCCCGCCTACTGCTATCCGTTGTTGTTGTAAATAACTATCTAAAGCCATTTCGGTATCTTGTCCTTTGGTCCAGAAATTGACCTGAGCATTGGTGATCCTTTTGCGCACTTGTACCGCTCCTATGTTCTGAGCTTGAAACATAGATATTACATAGAGTAATAAATCGGGTTCAACTTGAGCATCAGCGTCAAAAACACCAATAATTTCCCCTCGACATCTAGACAATACTTGATTGAGCGCCCCTGATTTACCCCCACCGGCGCCGGGAAGACGGTGTAAAACTTTCAGTTGTGGCGATTGTTGGGCCATCTCGTCTAAAATAGCTCCAGTGCGATCGCTACTTTGGTCATCAACCACCCAAATCTCATATTTATCTTGGGGATAATTGATGGCTAATAACATCCTAACCAGATTAGCGATTACTGCTTCTTCGTTTTTCGCGGCAATCAACAAAGAAACAAAGGGAGCCTCAGCTAATTCTGATTCTAATAGAGGTTGGGGTAATTCTTCTGGTTCAGCTAAGATTAAATTAGCCAGTCGGATCAGAATCAGACCACTCAAAACTAAAATTAACCAATAACTCCAGGAAATCAAATGAGCTGCAATGGTGATTGTTGAAACCAAAATCAAGGTGAAAGCAGCTTTTTTACGTCTTCCACCTAAACCATCAAAAAAAATGTTGTCAGACCATTCCGATAATACTGAACTTATCGAGTCTATCCCTTGAGTTTCATCTTTTTCTGACCAATAATTTTCAGACATAGTTAATTTAAAAGAGATTTAGATAGCTAAATTTCTCTTTATTTTAACCAATTTGACTATTTTTTTGGGCTAAGAGCTTAAATTCCTTGGACATTTTGACCTGAATCAGATAGAGTGGTAAGTCCATAGGTGTTTTGGGTCAATTCGTTGAAAACCGAGTAGATTTGACGATTTTGACTACCTAACGTATCAGTGCTTATACTCTCTAGGGATAAAGGACTTAGGCGAGAATTATTACCACTAGTTTTAATTTCGATGCTATAGTTCAATTCATCTTCACCGCGATCGAGTCTAGATAAACCAACGTGAGCAAAATAAGTCCCCACAGGTACTCTATCTGTCAGAACTTCTCTCCCATTGAGATTATCAGAAGTTTCGATGAGATCGTCTTGGGTATCTAATTTCCCGTTGTTATTGCTGTCTTGATAAAGTTCTAGGGTAATCTTACCGTTAAAAGGACGCGCCGATATTCTAATTTGCTCGCGACGATTCAAGTCAATTTTATAGATATCGTGTTCAATTTCATCAGGAATCAAAAAACTCTCATTGTTATAACTTCCTTGACGAAACCTGACGTCAAAGTTAGCGCTATTGTCGGGAAATAACAGCGAAGATCCAGAGTTATTCTGCCCATCAGTACTGATTTCTAAGTCATAGTCTAACTCATCTTCCCCACGGTCAAGTTTATTTAGAGCAACGTGGGTAAAATAAGTTCCCTTGGCTAGTCTATTATTGAGAGATTGATCACCACGACGATTAGAGCGAGCGAGAAGTTCATCTCTTACATCTAATCTCCCGTCATTATTGCTATCTCGATAGAGTTCTAATTCTACTCTACCTCCCGTGGGAAAGACGGAGATATCTACGTCTCCTCGACTATTTAACTTAAAGGTATAGATATCGTGTTCAATTTCATCGGGAATCAAAACACTCTCATTGGTATAGACTCCCCGACGAAAGGTGACGTCAAAGTTATCGCTATTGTCGGGAAATAATAGGGGAGGTTGAGAGTTGTTGTCATTGTTGGTGTTGATTTCGATAGTATAGTCTAAAGTTCTTTTACCGCGATCGAGTCTTAATAACCCAACGTGACTAAAATAAGTTCCCTGTGCTAATTGATTACTGAGAAACAGATCATCTCTACCACTAGTATCGTCGATAAGTTGGTCTTTGGAATCCAATTTCCCGTTATTATTTCGATCTCGATAGAGTTCTAATTCTACCTCACCATCAGAGGGAAAGACAGAAATACCAAGATTACTGCGGCGATTGAGCTCAAAGGTGTAGACATCGTGTTCAAATTCCTTCGGCACTAAGAAGGTAGTGTTAGTGTAAGTACCGCGATTAAATTCGACTTCGTAGTTATTTTGGTTGTTAAACATAATTCAAATTGAACTAAATTACTTAAGTTACTGTCGATGGAAACAATTGTATCAAAAGTTACATTTCTTCGTTGGATAGGTCCTAGAGAGTGAGATCACTCGCCGTAAACAGATTATTCACTAGATCAATATTCTGTTCCAATTCTTGGGAAACAAAAGTATTACTAGAACTACCCAAGGTATTGGTCATAAGTTCCTCAGATAAAGTACTCATTTGGAGAGGAACATTACTATTAATCCTGATCTTATAATCTAACTGTTCTGGGTTGTTTGAGAAATCATCAGCAGGAGGATCAATCGATGATAATCCTACGTGCACAAAGTAAGTTCCAGTTT
>CALGKL010000323.1 GCA_937930495.1 uncultured Gloeocapsa sp. | reverse complement strand
TGTTCTTCAAATTATCGCCGTCTTGGCTTATATGTTTTACCTGAATTGGAAATTAACTTTAGCCGTATTAGTGGTAGCGCCATTAATGGCTTTACTGGTTACAGTTTTTGGCGCACGGTTATTAAAATTTTCTCGACGTAGTCAAGGGAGTATTTCTAATTTATCGGCTTTATTAACGGAAGTATTCAGCGGTATGCGTTTGATTCAGGCTTTTAATGCTCATGAGTACGAAATCAAACGCTTTGAGAAGGAAGCAGAAGAAAATCGCCAAATAAGCATGTTAAAAGAGAATTTTAAGGCTTTTCAGTTGGTTTTGGTCGGTTTTTTAGAGGGAATGAGCGTAATTTTATTGTTTTTTTTGGCAACTCTGTTGATAGCGAATACAGATTTTACGGTTATTGATTTTATTGTCTATGTAACCGCGGTCTTTATGTTAATTGACCCGATTACTATTACTACTAATAATTATAATGATTTTAAACAGGGTGAAGCTTCGGTCGATCGCATTTTTGAATTGTTCGCGATTCAACCCCAAGTTTTTGATCAACCAGGAGCAATTATTTTACCTCCGATTCAAGGTAGGGTTAGATATCATAATTTGAGTTTTGCTTATAATCCTGGTCAAAAGGTCTTAAATAATCTCAATTTTACGGCTGAACCAGGGGAAATGATCGCTTTGGTTGGTTCTTCAGGTGCGGGGAAAACTACTATTGTTAATATGCTATTGCGTTTCTATAACCCTACCGAGGGGAAAATTTTAATTGATAATGTGGATATTGCCCAAGTAACCCTGGAAAGTTTGCGCAGTCAAATAGGAGTTGTGCCGCAAGAAACTATTCTTTTTTCCGGGACAATCGCTGATAATATTGCTTTCGGTCATAGTAAATTCGATTTAGCTCAGGTGGAATATGCCGCCAAAATCGCTAATGCTCATGGATTTATTTCGGAATTATCTAATAACTACTATACTTATGTTGGGGAAAGAGGAGTTAATCTTTCCGGTGGACAACGTCAAAGACTGGCGATCGCCCGGGCTATTTTCCGCAATCCGCGTATTTTAATCTTGGATGAGGCTACCTCTGCTTTGGATTCTGAGTCAGAAACCTTGGTACAAGAAGCTTTAGAGCGAATTATGGAGAATCGTACTGTATTTGTCATTGCTCATCGTTTAGCTACCGTAAGACGTGCTAACCGTATTTTAGTCTTAGAGAAAGGTCAGATTATCGAAGAGGGGACTCACCAACAATTGTTAGCCCAACGGGGACGTTATGCTAGTTTTCACGCACAACAGTTTTCACCCTAGTTCGGTTGAGAATCTCCGTTTTAGGCTAAAATATAGTTGTTAAGATTTATTGCGCCAGCTCAGAAATTCAAGTTAATTGCTGAGTTCACATTATTCCGACTACAAGATCTTAAAGAGGATAGAA
Organism: uncultured Gloeocapsa sp.; assembly: GCA_937930495.1. Lineage (GTDB taxonomy): Bacteria > Cyanobacteriota > Cyanobacteriia > Cyanobacteriales > Gloeocapsaceae > Gloeocapsa. The sequence continues at coordinate 5,588 of CALGKL010000323.1, read as the reverse complement.
CACAATGGCATACGAACAACCAGCATTACCTTACGATCCAACAGCGCTAGAACCACATATATCTAAAAGCACCATTGAGTTTCATTACGGCAAACATCACGCTGCTTATGTAACCAATTATAATAAGGCTGTGGAGGGGACAGAATTAGATAGCAAACCCATTGAGGAGGTAATCAAGGAAATCGCCAATGATCCTTCTAAAATGGCTATTTTCAATAACGCCGCCCAAGCTTGGAATCACACCTTTTACTGGAACTCGATTAAACCCAATGGCGGTGGAACTCCTACTGGCGCTTTAGCTGAGAAAATTAACGCTGATTTTGGTAGCTTCGAGAATTTCGTAGCCGAATTTAAACAAGCTGGTGCTACTCAATTCGGTAGTGGTTGGGCTTGGTTAGTGTTAGATAATGGTACTCTAAAAGTTACCAAAACTGCTAACGCCATGAATCCCCTAATCGCCGGACAAGTTCCTCTCTTAACTATGGACGTTTGGGAACACGCGTATTATTTAGATTACCAAAACCGACGTCCTGATTATATCGATACTTTTATCACCAAGTTAGTTAATTGGGATTTCGCCGCCGCTAATTTAGCAGCAGCTTAATAAACTTTAGGGAGTTAGGTCAATCCTAACCCCTAACTGATCTAGAGTAAATTTTCGAGGGTAGCGCCAATAACCCGATAATCAGAATCTTGTCTCAGTTGGGCTAAAGCGGTTTTAGCGAAGCTGAAATTGCTAAAATTAGCCAGAGCTTTAGCTACCTCTACACGGATTTGCACTTCAGGATTATCTACCAATGTCAATAGGATAGCTAAAGCTTCTTCAGCGTAATCAGTTGTAGCTAGTTTAGCTAGGTTGGCGATGGATGCTAGTTTAACTACTAACTCATCTCCTTTTAACCCCAAGCTCGATAAATGTAATAAGGTCTCTGGTTGATTGAGATCGGCTACAGCAGCTAGAATACTTTGTCTGACTAACCAATGGGGGTTATACTGGAAAAGATTAACCAGATAAGGTAAAGAGCGATCACCGTATTGAGCTAAAGAGTTAGCTGCTTCAGCGATGATATTATAATCGCGATCGTATTCAATCAAATTTAACAGAGCTTCAAAAGCTTCCTGATTACGCTTTTTGCCAAATCCCATGGCGACAAAAGAACGAATCAGCAATTCTTGATCGTACATTCTCTGTTTGAGCAGAGGAACAACTATGTTTGGACTATAGTTTCTCAGTTCAATGATCGCTCGCATCCGTTGTTGAGCGTCGGGACTATCTAGATAAGCGCGAATTTGTTCTAATTCCATAATGATTTAATTTAATTAATTCTCTTAACATAAGTTTACATTAACTTAGTCTAGAAAGGCTAGGGGGAATTAGATTCTTCTGCTTGTTGTTGAGTTCTAAGCCGCACTGATTCTGCGTGAGAGGTTAAACCTTCGGCTTGAGCTAAAGCTTCAATAGCGTTACCTACTTTTTTGAGAGCTTGTGGAGAATACTGTATAATACTAGAGTGCTTCATAAAGGTTTCTACCCCCAAAGGAGAAGCATAACGTGCAGCTCCAGAGGTTGGTAAGGTATGATTAGGTCCGGCTAAATAGTCTCCCACCGCTTCAGGTGTAGAGTTACCGAGGAAAATTGCCCCAGCGTGACGAATAGAGTTCAATAACTCCCAGGGTTCGGCTACTTCTAACTCAAGATGTTCTGGAGCGAAAAGATTAGACAATTCAGCAGCGATGGCTAAAGATTCTACCACTACGATTAAGCCATAATGAGCTAAAGCTTTTTCGGTTGGTATCCGTTTAGGATGCTGTTGTAGCTGTTGTGCCACAGCTTGTTGTACTTTTGTGGCTATCTGACTATCGTTAGTAATTAAAATAGCCGAAGCCATAGGATCGTGTTCGGCTTGAGCGAGTAAATCTGTGGCGAGATGAACAGGATTAGCTTGTTGATCAGCAATAATTAACACTTCAGAAGGTCCAGCTAAAGAATCAATCCCCACCTTGCCATAAACCATTTTTTTGGCTAGGGTAACGTAGATATTACCAGGACCTGTAATGACATCTACCTGGGGTATAGTAGCAGTGCCGTAGGCTAAAGCAGCGATCGCTTGAGCTCCTCCAACTCGATAGATTTCACTGACACCGGCTTCACTAGCAGCCACTAACACCGCAGGGTTAATCCCTTTATCTTGTTCCCTACCTGGGGGAGTAACCATGACGATCCGGGGGACTTGAGCTACTTTAGCGGGGATAACGTTCATTAAGACTGTACTGGGATAGGAAGCTCTTCCACCTGGTACATAAATACCGGCACTATCCACAGGGGTATATTTTTTCCCCAAGACGACCTCATCCTCGCCAAAATTTACCCAAGATTTGGGTACCCGTTGACGGTGAAAAGCTTCGATGTTAACGCAAGCTAGTTTAATCGCTTCGAGCAACTCTCGTGAAATCTTTTGGTAAGCTGCGTCTAATTCTGAACCACTCACCCTCAATTCTTCTAGGGTGAGTTTTTGTTGGTCAAATTGTTCTGTATAAGCTAGTAGGGCTTGATCCCCTTCTTTTTTGACTTGGTTAACTATCTCTCTGACAATAGCTTCTTGACTGCTAATGTGTTCATCATAATTGCGATCGCTGATGCGACGTAGTTCGGTTTTTGCCTCATTAGGCTCTGTGATAATTCGCAGCATAGAATTTGCATACCCATCCTCGCTACTACCCAAATAGCTAGAAAATCCAGCTCTGAGTGTGTAAGTTAAATTTATCTTAACAGATCTAAGTTAGGGTTAGATTTTACCGCAGTAGTCTGTCTTTACTAAATTTTTCTGACCAAATGTGGTTAATAGGGTAACTTATTAACCTCTAAACCCCATAACTAGGAATAGAAGCGATTAACTGACGGGTATAAGCTTGGGTGGGATGGCGATAGATTTGTTCGGCCGTACCGATTTCCTCAATTTGACCGCGATTCATCACCATAAGGCGATCGCTGATAAATTTAACCACGCTTAAATCATGGGAAATGAAGATATAGGTTAAACCAAATTCCCTCTGTAACTCTTTGAGTAAATTAAGTACTTGCGCTTGGACAGAAACATCTAAAGCGGAGACACATTCATCACAGATAATTAATTGGGGATTAATCGCTAATGCTCTAGCAATACAAATGCGTTGACGTTGTCCACCTGAAAACTCGTGAGGATAACGATTACGCCAATCAGGATTAATTCCGACTCTCTCTAATAAATAAACTAGTCGTTGTTGACGTTTGCTTTGATTTCCTCCTAAGCCATGAATCAACATTGGTTCAAGGATTGCTTTACCGATAGGGATGCGCGGATTGAGGGAGCTATAGGGGTTTTGAAAGATTATCTGCATTTGGCGACGCAAATTCCGTAAAGCGCGATCGCCCATTGGATAATTAGCGATATTCTCTCCCCGAAAGCTGATTTCTCCGGAAAGATGGGGAATCAAACGCAAAATAGCCCGTGCTAGGGTAGATTTCCCACACCCTGACTCTCCTACTAATCCTAGGGTTTCTCCGGGATACAAGTCAAAAGATACCTGATTTACGGCCATGACATACCCTCGTTGATTACCAAACATACCCCTTTGAGGATATCCTACACAGAGGTTTTTTACCGTTAGTAAGGGGGGTTGTTGCCTAAGTTGCTCTAATCTTGCTGTTTGCGCTACTTCGCTAATAGTTTGAGGAGGGTTAGTCACTACGGGTTTGATGATTAACTCTCCTGAAGAGTTAGTACTTACCTCCATAAAATCGGCGATCGTTGGAAGGTATTCCCATTTTTGCTCTAAACGAGGACGACAAGCTAATAAACCTTTGGTATAGGGGTGTTGGGGATTGTCTAAAATTTGCTCAAGATCTCCATATTCGACGATTTTTCCCTGATACATCACCGCGACTTGATTGGCTATTTCGGCGATTACACCTAGGTCGTGAGAGATAAAAATTACTGACATTCCCCTGGTTTTCGATAAATCCTGCAATAATTTGAGAATCGTTGCTTGTACGGTTACGTCTAGTGCTGTAGTGGGTTCATCGGCGATTAAAATATCTGGGTTACAAGATATCGCTATGGCGATCATTACTCTTTGTAATTGTCCTCCTGATAGTTCGTGGGGATAACGTTTGAGGAGATTTTGTTTTTTTTGGTTAATATATTCGTTACAGGCGCGATCGCTTATTTTTCGGTTATTAGTTTTGTATTCTGCTGCTAATTCTTGATCACTGGCTAAAAGCTTTACTTCCTGTAACAATGCACAAGCTTGACGTCTAGCCTCACTAGAGCTAATTTTTTGATGTAGCTGTATTGCTTCGGTTATTTGGAAACCAATATTATAGACTGGATTAAGGGCGCTCATTGGTTCTTGGAAAATCATCCCAATTTTACTACCACGATAGGCTCTTCTTTCTTGTTCTGTCAAAGCTAAAAGGTTGATAGGTTGGGATGAATCCCGATTATGAAACCAAATTTCCCCTCGACTAATTTTACCTGGACTGGGAATTAAACCCATTATCCCTAAAGCTGTTACGGATTTTCCTGAGCCTGATTCTCCTACGATTCCTAGGGTTTGACCTCGTTGTAAGGGAAAGCTTACCCCCGCAACGGCGATAATTTCTTTACTCTCGGTCTTAAATTTTATTTCTAAATCACGAACTTCTAAACTAAGATTGGTCATAATAATATCGATAACTTAACTCTTATTTACAAGAGAGTATGCTAAAATTGTGACTAAAATAAACCGTCTTCCACATAATTTTCGCCTAACTAAGGAACAAGAATTATGTCCGATCTCAACCGTGGTATCATGAAATTTGAAGGAGCTGACAAACCTACAGTTGTAGCTTTATCAGCTTTCTTAGTTCTAGGGACTATCATTGCTCTGATCATTTGGGCTTTAAAAGTAGCCTATGTCGTTGGCTAATCCAGTTTTAGCTATTTTAGATATTTTTACTCAACTATTAGCTCTATCTGAACCAAAACCTCTACTGGGAAAAGTCTGGTTAGACCTACTCGTTTTAATCTTGATGTTATTATTATCAGCTTTTTTCTCAGGTTCAGAAACAGCTATTACTTCTTTTGACAATTTTAAATTAAAAGGTCTCATTAAAATCAAAGGAGACCCCACAGGAATTTATCATCTTGTTTTAAACAATCGCAATCGTTTTATTACCACCATTTTACTAGGTAATAATCTAGTTAATAATTTTTCTGCTGTTTTAACTAGTAATTTATTCGCTATTTGGCTGGGAAACGCTGGATTAGGGGTGGCTACGGCAATAATCACGATTCTAGTGCTTATTTTCGGGGAAATTACCCCCAAATCCCTAGCTATTAGCAATACTAAAGCTATTTTTATGGCTTCGGTACGTCCTGTTTTTTGGTTATCTCGTATCTTATCTTGGTTGGGAATTATTCCGGCTTTTGAACAGATTACCCACGGGATCGCTAGATTATTTCAAACTAAAGCCATTCCTACAGGAGAGTCTCTGAGTGATTTACTGTTAATGATGGAATTATTGACCGGGAAAGGTCAATTAGACTTGTATAAACACGATTTAGTCA
>CALGKL010000322.1 GCA_937930495.1 uncultured Gloeocapsa sp. | reverse complement strand
ACAGCCGACCGCTCTACCGCTGAGCTACTGAGGAAAGTAGTTTTTTCAACATTTACTATTATAACCATAAAAAACTAAATTTAGCAAGAGTTTTGCCCAAAAAATTTTTTAAGATAGAGAATGAGCCTAATTTAAGCATTTCGAGTCCATGCAATTAGATATTATTACCCTATTTCCCGATTTTTTTACCTCGCCATTGCATTCTGGGTTATTAGGAAAAGCCTTAGCCAAAGAGATCGCCAAAGTCAACCTGATCAATCCTCGAGACTTTACCACCGATAAACATCACCGGGTAGATGACGAACCCTACGGAGGGGGAGCAGGAATGTTACTCAAACCCGAGCCTATTTTTGCGGCTGTAGAATCTCTAGAGATTATCGGTAAAAAGCAGATTATCCTGATGAGTCCCATGGGTAAACCCCTTAATCAAACCTTACTCAAAGACTTAGCTAGTAATTATCAGCAATTGATCATCATTTGTGGTCATTACGAAGGAGTAGATGAAAGAGTGAGTAATTTATTAGACTTAGAGATATCCCTAGGGGATTTTGTCCTAACTTGTGGAGAAATACCAGCGTTAGCCTTAATTAACGGAGTAGTGAGATTATTACCCGGAACAGTAGGGAAAGAAGCATCTTTGAAAGCAGAAAGTTTTGAAGAGGGTTTATTAGACTATCCCCAATATACCCGTCCTGCTGTGTTCCGAGGTTGGGAAGTTCCCGAAGTTTTAAGATCAGGTAACCACGAAGCGATCGCTTCCTGGAGAAGAGAACAACAAATCGAGAGGACTCGCACCAGACGTCCTGATTTATTCCATAAATGGCAAAATGTTAGCTCTTGCTAAAGCTCAGGAAAAGCGATCGCCAGATTAGAGTTAAAGCGTTGGTTTTTGCCTGAGAGACCTTAAAATGGTACAATCAACATTAATAATTTAACCGATAAAAGTGCCCAAATTTAATTGGATATTATCATTAATAGCTAGTACCAGTCTGACTCTGACTGTATCCCCCGTCTTAGGACAAGCCTTATTACCCTATAGTCCTGAAGTCAACCCAGAACAAGCAGAGTCCATAGGGATAAAATTAACACAAGACGTAATCGAATTATTGCGTTTTGGCAAACCAGAATTAGCTTTACCGAGAGCAGAATTAGCTACACAACTAGCTCCTGAGAGGTTCGAACCCTGGTTAGTTTTAGGAACTATATATATAGAAGGTGGAGAAATAGAAAAAGGGATCAACGCTTTAGAAAAAGCCCAAAAACTAGCCCCAAAAGAAGGAAGTATTTTATTAGCCGTTGGTAGCGCCTATTTTCAAAAAGGGGACTATCAAGAGGCGATTAAAAATCTCGAAGCAGGTTTAGCCCTAGAACCCAATTCCATCCAGGGGTTGTTCGAATTAGGCAACTCCTATTTAATGTTAAAGCAATATGAACAGGCGATCGCTAGTTATGAAAGATCGCTAGAAATAGAGCCGAAATTTTGGCCCTCGATTAATAACATTGGCTTGGTTAAATATGAACAGGGAGACGTAGCCACAGCGCTCGAACTTTGGGAAAAAACCCTAGAATTAGACGATCAACAACCAGAACCAATGTTAGCGATCGCCGTAGCTAATTATACTCAAGGAAAAAAAGCAGAAGGACTAGACTTAGGAAAAAAAGCTCTATTTTTAGACAGTAGCTATGCAGACTTAGACTACCTCAAAAAAAATCTCTGGGGAGAAAGGTTAATCAGAGATACCACAATTTTCCTAGAAGACCCCACCATGCAAGACGTAATCAGTCAATTACAAAAATCACCAACACAACAGGAGTAAAAAACAAGAGTCAATGGCGCTAATAGTGCAAAAATACGGTGGTACATCAGTAGGTTCTATAGAACGCATCAAAAAAGTAGCCGCAAGAGTACAACAAACCGTCCAAGGGGGAAATCAAGTAGTAGTAGTAGTATCCGCCATGGGAAAAACCACCGACGGATTAGTTAGTTTAGCCAAAGAAATCTCAGACAATCCCAGTCGTCGAGAAATGGATATGCTCCTCTCCACAGGAGAACAGGTGTCCATCGCCCTCTTAAGCATGGCACTACAGAGTCAAGGACAACCAGCCATATCTCTAACAGGAGCACAAGTAGGGATAGTCACCGAAGGAGAACATAGTAAAGCACGTATCCTAGAAATCAGAAAAGAGAGGATCCAACGTCACCTCAATCAAGGAGAAGTAGTGGTCGTAGCAGGATTTCAAGGAATCAGTCAAAGTAACGACTTAGAGATAACTACCCTAGGGAGAGGTGGCTCAGATACCTCAGCGGTAGCCTTAGCCGCCTCACTACAAGCAGACTTATGCGAGATATACACAGATGTACCAGGAATCCTGACCACCGATCCACGCCTTGTCCCAGAAGCACAACTGCTAAGAGAAATCACCAGTGATGAAATGCTCGAATTAGCCAGTCTAGGGGCAAAAGTATTGCACCCTAGAGCCGTAGAAATAGCCAGGAATTACGGCGTACCCCTAGTAGTGAGATCTAGTTGGACCGATGACCCTGGGACAAAAGTAATCTCACCCTTACCTCAGTCAGTATCTCTGCAAAACCTGGAACTCAATCGCCCGGTCAATAGCGTAGAATACGATCGAGAGCAAACCCAAATAACCATCTTACAAATACCAGATAGACCAGGAATAGCAGCGCGTCTGTTTGGCGAAATCGCCACAGCGGGATTAGACGTAGATTTGATTATTCAATCGATCCACGCCGAAAATACCAATGATATCGCTTTTACCGTGGCGACAGAAATGAAGGAAAAAGCAGCAGCGGTAGCCAAAAAAATAGCACCCATCCTCCGCAGTACACCCGAAAAAAGTCAAGAAGCAGAAGTAGTAATAGAAGAAAAAATCGCCAAAGTAGCCATTACAGGAGCAGGAATCATTGGACGTCCCGGAATAGCAGCAAAAATGTTCCAAACCCTAGCTAATCAAGGAATTAATATCAAACTCATCTCTACCTCAGAAGTAAAAATGAGTTGTGTCATCGCTGCAGCCGAATTAGACAAGGCGATCGCCAGTTTATGTCAAGCTTTTGAGATAGAATCTTCCCCGGTAAAAATGTCTGAGTCAGCTTCTCCACCTACACCATCAGTACGGGGTGTAGCCTTAGACTTAAAACAAGCTCGTTTAGCAATTCGGCAAATTCCGGACCAACCAGGGATGGCTGCTGCTATTTTTAACCTTCTAGCGCAAAAGAATATTAGTGTCTATATGATTATTCAATCCCAACGGGATGATTTTAAAGAATCACAACGTACCCGAGATATCGCTTTTACCATCTCCGAGGATGACGTTGATTTAGCTTGTACCGCTTTAGCTGATTTGATTACCTCCATGGGTTGTCCTCCCCTAGCTATTGACAGAGAAATCGCTAAAGTTAGTATAGTTGGTTCAGGGATGATCGGACATCCTGGGGTAGCGGCGCAATTTTTTAGCGCTTTAGCCCAAGCTAATATCAATATTGAGATGATCGCTACATCAGAGATTAAAGTTAGTTGTGTAGTACCTAAGGTAGACGCTGAAAAAGCATTACGAGTCACTCATAGTGCTTTTGGTTTAGGAGGAGAAACCAGAATTAATGTTCCCGCTTAGGAGTTTCCTCCTCTTGAACTAATTGATCAAGCTGTTGCTGCATCAGTTCACAAACCAGATCATAACATTGATTGACATATTGCTGATCAAGAGCAGCTTGTTGACCAGATCTATCAAACACAATCGGCGAACCAACCCTAGTATGTAATTGTCTAGGTAAAGGAATATTCGGTAAGGGACCAATACCAATTCCCCAAGGTAAACCCAAATAGATAGGAAAAACTTCTAAATCAAACTTATCTAAATTAACTAATCCCCATCGCTCCAACTGTTGCAATTGAGGATAAATATCGGTTAAAACCAATAAAGTAGAATGAGCCCCATAAGAAATAAAGGGAATAATCGGTAATTGATATCGTAAAGCTAATTTGATAAAAGCGCGATTACCAGCAAAATAAATAGAATTTCTTAAAGTATAAGGTCGAAAAAGATCGCGAAATCCCCCAGGATAAATCAAGAGACTAGCACCACGATTGAGAGCAGCCATCGCCATACGAGGATGAGCTTGAATTGCACCAACTTGAGTAGCCAAACGAGCTAGGGGAGGTAACAATTGCCAAGCACGTGCATCCATCAGCGCGTAGGTTAGCCTTTCTGTCCCAAAACGTCGAAACCAATCATAAACCATCATCAACATATCTGGAGCGGCTAAACCACCGTTATGGGAGCCGATCAATAATACCTGTTGGTCTTCGGGGATATTTTCCCAACCATCGGTTTTAACCCGAAAATAATAGTTATATAACCAAGCATAACAGGGCATTAACTTTTTAATAACCTGAGGATCGCGATCGTCAAGAGACCAACCCGTGAGAGTATCAGGAGGAGCTAAAGTAGCTTTAAGATATAACTCGGCAAACTCAGTACAAGAGAGAATAACAGCGCCAAGTTTTTCCATTGCTTTGATATTCATGGGCAAAAGTATTTAACAATGATGTCAATAGAGATTTCCCGATGGTCTCTGAGAGCAAATTAGAGCTTAGCTCAGAAAACAAGGCACTCCGATAGGAAGTCATAATATCCTCATCGGAGCTAGAGCTTTAATAAAACAACCTTGTTCTCGGCTAATTTAGTAGGAGAAAACTCGGAAAACCCAAGAGCAATCTATTCTTTAGTTTCAGAGAACTCAGCATCGATAACATCATCGCCACCGGAAGAACTACTTGAACCACTAGCACCGTCGGTAGGTCCTGAGTTACTATCCCCTGCTTGTTGATAGATATTACTACCAATGGTATAGAGAGTTTGTTGTAGTTCAGGCATTAAAGTCGTGATCCGTTGATCATCATCTTTAGCCAGAGCATCTTTGAGATCGCTAATCAGGGATTCAGCCTTAGCTTTATCATTAGCGGGTACTTTGTCACCGAGTTCTTGCAGTTGTTTTTCCGCTTGATAAACGCTAGCTTCGGCTTGGTTTTTGCGTTCAATCTTCTCACGACGTTCTTTATCGGCCGCAGCATTAGCTTCAGCTTCTTTAACCATGCGTTCCACTTCCTCGTTAGGTAGAGTAGAAGCACCGGTGATGCTGATAGACTGTTCTTTGCCAGTGCCTTTATCTTTAGCGGTAACATTGAGAATACCGTTAGCATCGATATCAAAAGTTACCTCAATCTGGGGAACACCACGAGGTGCAGGAGGAATACCATCGAGACGGAAAGTACCTAGACTCTTATTATCTTGAGCCATGGAGCGCTCACCCTGTAGTACTTTAATCTCTACGTTGGTCTGACCATCAGCTGCGGTGGAAAAGACTTCTGATTTTTTCGTCGGAATAGTAGTATTACGAGCGATAATAGTAGTCATGACACCGCCATAGGTTTCCACACCCAAAGATAAGGGAGTAACGTCAAGAAGAAGAATATCTTTGACCTCTCCGGCTAAAACCCCCGCTTGCACCGCTGCACCAACAGCTACTACTTCATCAGGGTTAACGGTTTGGTTGGGCTCTTTTTTGAGCATGCGTTTGACTAGTTCTTGAATCGCGGGGATACGGGTAGAACCACCGACGAGGACAACTTCATCGATTTGGTCTAGACTAATTTTCGCATCACGAATCGCGTTTTCTACCGGTAAACGACAGCGATCGATTAAATCAGAGCAAAGTTCCTCAAATTTAGCTCTAGTCAGGGTTAAATCTAGGTGTTTTGGACCTTCGGGAGTTGCGGTAATAAAGGGTAAGTTGATTTCGGTTTGGGTAACGCTAGAAAGTTCGATTTTCGCTTTTTCAGCAGCTTCGGTGAGACGTTGTAAAGCTTGTTTGTCTTTGCGTAAGTCGATACCTTCTTTCGCTTTGAAGTCGTTAGCCAGGTAGTCCACGATTTTTTTATCAAAGTCATCCCCACCTAAGTGAGTATCTCCAGAGGTAGCTAGAACTTCAAACACTCCGTCACCAACTTCGAGAATAGATACGTCAAAAGTACCACCCCCTAGGTCGAAGACTAGGATAGTTTCGTTACTTTTTTTATCTAAGCCATAAGCTAGAGAAGCAGCGGTGGGTTCGTTGATGATTCTGAGTACTTCTATCCCGGCGATTTTACCCGCGTCTTTGGTAGCTTGACGTTGAGAGTCGTTGAAATAAGCAGGGACGGTAATTACTGCTTGGGTAACAGGTTCCCCGAGATATTTACTAGCGTCTTCTACAAGTTTACGTAAAACCTGTGCGGAGATTTCTTCAGGAGCAAATTGTTTCCCCTTAGCAGGACAATCTATCTTAACATTACCGTTGTTATCTCGTAATACTTTGTATGATACTTCTGTGGTTTCGTTGGTTACTTCGTCGTATTTACGTCCAATAAAACGTTTAACTGAATAAAAGGTATTACTAGGGTTCATCACCGCTTGACGCTTAGCGATTTGACCTACTAGCAAATCATCGTTTTTAGCGTAAGCGACCACTGAAGGAGTGGTGCGAAATCCTTCGGCGTTGGCAATAACCGTGGGTTTACCCCCTTCCATAACCGCTACGCAAGAGTTGGTTGTGCCTAAATCTATACCTACAACTTTTCCCATAAAATCTCTGCTCCTAATTTATTTTTTTGTTTATATATCTATAGTGCAGGAAACCAGATTTTGTTGATAGTGTAGTTTTCCGAACCTGATTTGGGGAATTAGAGAAAGGTTCGGGAGTACAATCTCTGATCTAACCTCTAGGAGGGTAAGATTTCTAAAGCTGCTTCTAGGGCGATCGCTATATGAGTCCAATGAGTTCCCCCCTGACAGAAGGCTATATAGGGTTCTCGCAATGGTCCGTCGGCTGATAATTCAGATGTACTACCGTCGATAAATGTACCTCCTGCCATAACTAATTCACTTTCGTAACCAGGCATAGAGGCTGGTATGGGTTCTAAATATGAGCCAATGGGGGAATGACTTTGGATAGCTCGACAAAAGGCGATTAATTTCTCTGGTGAACCAAATTTAATGGCTTGGATGAGATCTCGGCGTTTGACTAGGGGAAGGGGATTGACTGGATAACCTAATTCGGCGAAAACATAAGCAATTAGATGAGTTCCTTTGAGCGCTTCCCCTACCATTTGGGGAGCGAGAAATAAACCTTGAAATAGTAATCGATTTTGGTCAAAGGTTGCTCCTCCGTGGCTACCTATTCCTGGGGCAGTTAATCTACAGGCGGCCGCCTCCACTAATTCTGCTTTGCCAGCGAGATATCCTCCCGCTGTGACGATTGTCCCCCCAGGATTTTTAATCAGTGAACCGGCAATTAGATCTACTCCGACTTCTGTAGGTTCTTGTAATTCTATGAATTCTCCATAACAGTTATCCACAAAACAAATGGTTTCGGGATTTTGTTGTTTGATGAGGGTCACTATTTGGGCTATTTCCTCGAGAGAAAG
>CALGKL010000321.1 GCA_937930495.1 uncultured Gloeocapsa sp. | reverse complement strand
TTGCCCTTGAGCTAATCCTGAACACAAAACTACACCAACTAAAAAACCGATAGATAATCTTTTCAACATATTTTTAGACCTAAATCGGGTTAAAATGAAATATAACTTAACAATTACAGTAAAAACCATGGCCAAAGTAGAAATTTACACCTGGAGTCATTGTCCTTTCTGTCGTCGGGCTAAAGCCCTACTCAACCAAAAAGGAGTAGAATTCATCGAATATTGCTTAGATGGGGATGAAGAGGGTAGAGCCAAAATGGGCGAACGAGCTAATGGACGTACTAGTGTTCCCCAAATTTTTATTAACGATCAACATATTGGCGGTTCTGAAGAGTTATACTCTCTGGAAAGTCGAGGTGAATTAGATTCACTCTTACAACAAGTAGCTTAAGCTCCCTACCCTAATTGTCCGCCTACAGTTAGGGTAAAACTGTTAAAACTAGAAATAATATCCCCGTGAATATAGCCTTTATTATTGATCCTATCTCCCGTTTAGATCCAGGACATGATACCAGTGTAGCTTTGATGGAAGCGGCACAAATCCTCGGACATCAAGTCTGGATTACCGAAATGCACCAATTATCCGTAGTTAAAGGGGAAGCATGGGCGCTTTTAGCTCCGGTAGAATTACAACCAGTAACGATAGTAGGCGATCGCTATCAGATTCCTAACCCCTGGTATAAACTCCATCCGGGAAAGGTAAAACCCCTAGGGGAAATGGACGCGGTATTTATGCGCAAAGATCCGCCTGTGACTGTATCCTATCTCTACGCTACCTATATCCTAGATTTGGTTAAACCTCCTACCCTCGTGATTAATTCTCCCGGAGGAATTCGCCGTGCTAACGAAAAAATGTACGCGTTACAGTTTACAGAAGTTATTCCAGAAACGATCGTTACTCAAGATAAACAAGTAGTAAGAGAATTCCTCGAAACCAAAGAAGCAGCGGTAATTAAACCTTTAGGCGGAAAAGCAGGAGAAGGGATCTTATTTTTAACTAATAGCGATCGCAATTTTAACTCTCTGATTGAGATTAGCACCAAACAGGGACAAGAACCAATTATGGTACAAAATTATCTACCCGAAGCTAAACTAGGGGATAAAAGAATTATCCTACTAGATGGTGAACCTATTGGCGCTGTAAATCGTGTTCCCACAGGTAAAGAATTTCGCGGTAATATGGCAGTAGGTGGTAGAGTCGAAAAGTGCGAAATTACCAGCAGAGATTTAGAAATTTGTCAAGAGCTAGGCCCAAAATTACGAGCTGATGGTTTATACTTTGTAGGTATTGATATTATTGGGGATTATTTAACAGAAGTTAACGTCACTAGTCCCACAGGAATTAGAGAGATAGATAGACTTAATCAAACCCAATTAGGGGAAAAAGTAATTAACTGGTTAGAGGATAAATCGACGACTCAAAAAGCATAATTGCGTCAAAAGTTTAACTGTTAGAGCGAAATTTCGGTATTTAACTTTAAGAGAACAAGTAGAATTTTGACTCCGATTTAACAACGAGAACTGCTTGAAAATATGCTCTAATGGTTGTTCCAAAGAGATTAAAATAGTTCTAAAACGGCTTAAAACCAGATAAAATCGCCAAATCCTCCAAGCGAGATAAAAATTAAATAGGGTAATAATCAGATTAATAATAATGACAAAAATTACCATAAAAATATTATGTCTAAGTAATGGTCATGGCGAAGACGCGATCGCCGTTAATACCCTAAAACATTTGCAGCAAACAGAAATAGAAATAGCCGCTTTACCCCTAGTGGGAAAAGGAATAGCTTATCAATTAGCCAATATACCCCTAATCAGCGTAACAGAAACCTTACCATCAGGAGGGTTTATCTATATGGATCATAACCAACTTTGGCAAGACCTTCAAAGTGGATTGATAGGATTAACCCTCAAACAATATCAACAAGTTAAACAATGGGTAAAACAGCAACAAGACTGCAACTTACTCATATTAGCAGTAGGAGACATTTTGCCCCTATTATTTGCTTGGACTAGTGGGGTAAAATATGCTTTTATCGGTACAGCCAAATCCAATTATTATTTAAATCAACCAGAAAAAGGCTCAATCTATTATCCTTGGGAACGTTGGTTAATGCAATCTCCCCGGTGTATAGGAGTCTATCCTCGAGATAGTCTCACCGCGGTGAATCTAGCTAAATATCCCATTCGGGTTTTTGACTATGGTAACCCCATGATGGATATATTTGAGGATATAGACCAACCAACCAACCCCATCACAACTATTTTACTCTTACCAGGTTCACGTCCCCCCGAAGCAGAAACTAACTGGAAAATTATTCTACAAGGAGTAGATAGTGTCATTAATACCTTAACCGAAGAATCTTTAGTATTTCTCGCGGCGATCGCTCCTACTATCAATTTAGATAACCTAGAGACAACCCTAATCCAACAAGGATGGGAAAAAATACCAGAGATAATCCCTTATTTAGAATCAAAAGCACGGATATTTAGACAAAGACAAGCAATTTTAGCTTTAACACAGGAAAAATATAGCACTTGCTTACTCCAAGCTCAAATAGCTATAGCAATGGCTGGTACAGCCACAGAACAATTTATCGGGTTAGGGAAACCAGCGATCGCCATTCCCGGACCTGGACCACAATATACTCCCTTTTTCGCAAATAAACAACAAAAACTCCTAGGCGAATCATTGATTATCGTAGAAAAGCCCAAAGAAATAGGTGAAATTCTCCGCTCTATTCACAAAGATCCTGTAAAATTAGCTAAAATAGCTGTTAATGGTCAAAAGAGAATGGGTAAACCAGGAGCATCTCAAAATATAGCCAGAAGTCTATTGTCTCAATTTTTTTAAAAACATAAACACCTTGTATGATACAATCTAGCTAACTCAAGTAGTTAAGAATAAAAAAAAACAATGTATCGTTCAATTATTGTTAAAGTTGCTAGCAAATTAAAACGTAATAATTGCGGCTTAGAAAAAAAATTAATAGCTGAAGGTAAAACTAAGTGGTTAGATATAGATAAAACCGGGCTTGTCGGACTCCCCGGTCCGGTGCCCCACTCGCCCG
>CALGKL010000320.1 GCA_937930495.1 uncultured Gloeocapsa sp. | reverse complement strand
GATAAGCAGGTCGGAGAAATTCTCTCCATTTTAGGGTTTGTTTCCCCTCTCTGATTGCTTTAAAGGGAATAATCGAGGTTCTCTCTTTCACTGCTAAAAAATTCTCTCCATAACGCCAGGTTAAACGGCGATCCCCATGCCACACACCAAAAAGATGATGTGCTATCAAGCCCAAAGAAGTAACCAAAGTAAAACTACTCCCAATCCAGAGAGTATGGGCGATACACCAGAGAATTTGTCCCACCATTTGGGGATGTCTGGTAATTCTGATAATTCCTGTTTCGTAAAGATGTACCTCTGGTTTAGCGATCGCTGCTATTTCTAATAAATTAAAGGTAGCAGGATATAAAAAAATAAAGGAAATTGCCGAGATTATCCAAACTAGTTGTTTAATTCCTGGTACTCCTTGAACTTGCCAGAGGATGAGACCATCATAACGGTGATTAAAAAAATAAACGATCAACACCAGCGCTAGACTCAGACTAGCCAAAGCAAAGAAGATGCGATAGAGTCGAGGACCTATTTTGGCTTCAGCCCATGGTCTCAAAGCAGCTAAACCACTGTGAACTATAGCAAAACTTAACAATAGTCCTAAAATGATAGTATGGCTATTCGTGAGCCAATTTGCTAATTTCATGGGAATATAAATCAACACCATTGATGATTTTAACGGAACTAGGTGACTTTTCTGTGCTAATCTCAAATTGACATAGCTGATCATGATCCCCATGGGTATTTCTTTTTATGTCCGAAATTCCTTTTACTATCGATCAACTCCGGATTCTGTTAGCGATCGCTACAGAAGGGAGTTTTAAAAGAGCTGCTGATAGTCTGTATGTATCTCAACCGGCGGTAAGTTTGCAAGTGCAAAACCTGGAGAAACAGTTAAATGTACCCCTATTCGATCGCGGTGGTCGCAAAGCTCAATTGACAGAGGCGGGCAAACTACTGTTACTCTATGGTGAGAAAATCATTGGTCTCTGTCAAGAAACCTGTAGTGCTATAGAAGACTTACAAAGTTTACGGGGAGGAACACTAATCGTCGGTGCTTCTCAAACCACTGGTACCTATTTACTGCCGCGGATGATTGGTTTATTTAGAGAGAAATACCCTAAAGTGGGGGTCCAGCTACAAGTACATTCAACTCGTCGTACTTCTTGGGGTGTAGCCAATGGACAAGTGGATTTGGCGATTATTGGCGGAGAGGTACCACCAGAATTACAAGAAACTTTAACGATTATTCCCTACGCTGAAGACGAATTAGCGCTGATTTTACCCCCTAAACATAGTTTGGCTCAAGAGACTACTATCCCTAAAGAGGCTCTCTATGAACTTAATTTTATCACCCTGGATTCTCAATCCACGATTCGCAAAGTTATCGATCAAGTCCTGAGTCGCTACGATATCGATACGAAACGCTTGAAAATTGAGATGGAGCTTAACTCGATCGAAGCGATCAAAAATGCTGTACAATCGGGCCTAGGTGCAGCTTTTGTCTCCGTTACAGCGATCGCCAAAGAATTGGAAATGCACATCCTCGCCAGTCCTGGAATCGAAGGGGTACAAATCAAAAGAATGCTCTCAGTAATTATCAGTACTCATAGATATCGTTCTAAAGCTGCTGAAGCTTTTATGGAAGAAATTTTACCTCTATTTACTAACCAACCAGAAAATCTCAAATTTGACCAGTTTTACCCCGAACCTCGCGATTTTGGGACTATTACCTCTGATTTAGGAGATCCCGAAGACTTAGGGGAAATAGAATCATCAATCTAGAAATTCAAAGGAAAAGAGTTTCCTCTTCCCTGGGTAGGGCTATAAAAAATCTCCCTGGAATGCACAAAGCAAATAGGGAGATGAGAGGGTTAATTTAGATAGACGATATTCTACACTTCGTAGGGAGCTTTACCAGAAAATTTTAAGGTAGCAGGTTCAGGATTGTTGCCAATTTTGCGGTCGATTTTACCGTTATATTCCCGTCCTTGATTAACTTTTTCAGGGAAAACGCCATCAGCGGGGTGAAGATATTGTATTTCACCATTGGGATAAACGCGGTAGATTTTATAGTCTTCTATTTTGGGCTTAAATTTGGTGCGTAACTGAGTACCAAGAGCTAAGCATTGTTCTTTACGAGCAAAATAGAGAAGATTTTCACCTTCGTGCATAATCGCCGCGCCACCTGTGGGCATTTCGAAAACTTGCTCTTGAGAACTAGTCCAAGTGATCGCATATTTTTCTTCTCTGTCAGCAGCAGATAATAAACCACCAGTACTACCGCCAAATTTAGGAGTTTTTCCTGTAAGTTCTGTCATAACTTTCTCTCACTGATTTTTTTGTTAAGTTGAACGGTGGATAATAGCAAGCTCCACTTTAGGTTATATTACCCCTCCTTTTTCACTCTCTACTAAAAATGTCAAGAACTGTAACAATCAAACCGTCAGATCAGTTAACCTAATATCAGTTTGACAGATTAAATGTATTAACCTATGGAAGTAAAAGCAGCGATCGCCTTAGCACCGGGACAACCCTTGATTATCGAAACCGTAGAATTAGCTCCCCCTAAAGCGGGAGAGGTATTAGTAGAAATTAAAGCTACAGGAGTCTGTCATACGGACGCCTATACCCTTTCAGGAGCGGATCCTGAGGGATTATTTCCTGCGATTCTCGGACACGAAGGTGCAGGAGTTGTGGTGGAAGTAGGTCCGGAGGTAACAACCCTCAAACCCGGAGATCACGTCATTCCTCTCTACATTCCCGAATGTCGTCAGTGTGAATATTGTTTAAGTTTTAAAACCAACCTTTGTCAAGCGATTCGTCAAACCCAAGGACGAGGAGTAATGCCCGATGGTACAAGTCGTTTCTCACGGGATGGTGAACCAATTTATCATTATATGGGTACTTCCACCTTCGCTAATTATACCGTTGTCCCTGAAATAGCCCTAGCCAAAATCAATCCGGATGCTCCTTTTGATAAGGTTTGTTACATTGGTTGTGGGGTAACTACCGGAATTGGCGCGGTGATTAATACCGCTAAAGTTGAACCAGGCTCTAAAGTAGTAGTATTTGGTTTAGGAGGAATTGGCTTAAACGTAATTCAAGGTGCGCGAATGGTAGGCGCCGAGATGATTGTCGGGGTAGATATCAATTCTCATAAGCGAGAATTGGCTACCAAATTTGGTATGACTCATTTTGTCAATCCCCAAGAAATAGAGGGTGATTTAGTGCAATATCTAATAGATTTAACCAAGGGAGGAGCTGATTATTCTTTTGAATGTATCGGTAATGTTAAGGTTATGCGTCAAGCCCTAGAATGTTGTCACAAGGGTTGGGGTGTTTCGACGATTATTGGGGTTGCTGGTGCGGGAGAAGAAATCAGCACTCGTCCTTTTCAACTGGTTACAGGAAGAGTATGGAAAGGTACAGCTTTTGGGGGGGCTCGTGGTCGTACCGATGTGCCTAAAATTGTCGATTGGTATATGATGGGCAAAATTAATATCGATGATTTAATTACCCATGTTTTACCTATTGAGAAAATTAATGATGCTTTTGATTTAATGCACCGTGGGGAATCGATCCGGACTGTGGTTACTTTTTAGAGAATTTTTTGGGCTATGCGTAGTTTAGCCGAACGAGCGCGAGGATTGAGATCAATTTCTGTCGGATGAGGGATAATGGGCTTTTTGGTGATCACTTCTAAAAGTTCACAATCGCGCCAACTATGTTTAACTAAGCGATCTTCTAAACTGTGAAAGCTAATGATCCCAATTCTTCCACCTGGTTTTAACCACTCGGGAGCTTTGAGCAGAAATTTTTCTAAACAAACCAATTCATCATTGACTGCAATACGTAAAGCTTGAAAAACCCTAGTCGCTGGGTGAATTCTACCGTAACGGTATTTAGGGGGAACACAAGCGGCTATAGTTTCTGCTAGTTCGATGGTAGTTGTCAAGGGACGTGATTGGACAATCTGTCTAGCTATACGTCGAGATAATCTCTCTTCTCCATATTCAAAAAAGATCTTGGCTAAAGTTTGTTCTTCCCAATGATTAACAATAGTGGCTGCAGTTAGTTTTTGGCTAGAATCCATGCGCATGTCTAAAGGTGCGCTGTGACGAAAGCTAAACCCTCGATTAGCTAGATCTAATTGGGGGGAACTTACCCCTAAATCAGCTATAATCCCTTCAAAGAGTTCTTGTGGTTGATAGTCAGCAAAATTGCCTCGCCAAAGTTCTAGACGCTCAGGTATGTATTCTGATAAGCTAGATTGAACAGCAGCGATCGCCATCTCATCGCGATCGATTCCTGTTACTCTGACTGTGGGAAAGCTATCGAGAATCAATTTACTATGTCCTCCTCCCCCTAGGGTTGCGTCTAAATAATGTCCCCCTGGGATAATATTTAGCCCTGTGATTAATTCTTGACTTAAAACCGGTATATGGTTAAATTTTGCTTCAGATTCTCCCGACATAGGTGATATTTAGGCTGATTAATGGTAGTATTATTATACTATGTTAATTGTTAGGAAAACCCAAAATGATTTACGGTGCAAAAAGAGGAGATTACCGAGTCGAAAGATTATTACAAATACTTAAACTTAGTTACACCGTAGATAAAGACGGTGATTTCAAGGTTACAGTAGAATTTGATAACGGTCGTTCTCAGGTAGCTTTTATCGATTCTGATACCCAAATGCTCGATAATTTTGAGATTAGGGAAATTTGGTCTGTTGCTTATATCTCTGAGGGTTATTTAGATATTGATACTGCTAATAGCCTATTATTATATAATTACCAGTTGAAAATGGGATCTTGGCGTCTAATTCCTGCGGAGAATAATATCTTTTTTGTGGCTTATTGTATCCAAATTGCCGCTGATTGCGATCCCGATTCTTTTTATAAAGCTTTAACTTCTGTCTTGGAAGTTACTGACGATATGGAAGAACAATTAACTGGTAAAGACGTTTTCTAAATCAATTTTCCTTAACCATTCTAATAGTAAAGCCCGACATTGTAAACAGGTTAAATCCTCTAAAAGATTTTCAATCCCTGTACTATTGAGAGGGTAACTACTTCCTAAATAAGCTGGATCAACAGTTGTTGTTTCGGTTAAAGTAGCAGCAAAACCATAGAGTAGTTGATTAGAAAAGGAACTATTTACTGACCATCCCTGTTGGTTAATGGGGGTGATTTGGGTTAAATCCTCAGCTCGGATACCCAACTCTTTGTTAAGAATAGTTACAGCTCCTTGACGTGGAGATACTCCCGGAGGTAATCTCCCCCCAGGGAAGTCTAGGGTTATTTTTTGCACTCCAGGACGATAGGTAGCAATCGGGAATAATAACTGTTGATTTTGGATTGGAATCACGATTACCGAGTCAGCTTTTTCTATACGCCAGTAATCTAAGATCCTATCTTGGTCGTCTTTGAGTTTTTCCCCGATTAATTTTAACCAGGGTGAGTTGATTTCGATAAAACGGGATAGGGTTTCCCAGGGTTGAGATGTCACTGTTTTAACCTATAGTGGGAAAATGTTCTATTTTTGCATAACCTGTAAACAAGAGGTATTTTCCCTCGGTTTCCAGACGATTAAGACGCAAAGTAATTCCGTCTAGGTTAAAACGGTCTAAATCTACCATTTCATTTAAAACTTCACCAAGGGTATAGGTGAGAATCTCTGCGGTTGGTTGTAACTCAGGGTCAATTCCCTCGGATTCAAAACGAAGATCTTTAAATTGGAGACGTCGTCTTTTCAGGATAGCTAGAGTACAAATGAAACTAACCGGAATTAATCCTTGAGGGAGGTTAGCTTGGGCGAAAAGTTTAATTTGATTTTGGGGTAAGAGTTTTAGTTTAACATCGGTAAAAGATACTGGTTTACCCTCTGAGAGATCGTTTAAAGCAGGTAGAGAAAGATTTTCTAGTCTTTTGCGCACTAATTCTGCACCGAAAGCTTGATTAATGTCTGTTTCGGATAATTTCACCTTCGCTATCGCTTGGGTGGGTTGAGAGAGGGTAATTTTACCCTGGAGTACGGAACTAAAATCGAGAGATACCGCGTCTGTCTCAAAGGACATCTCCTCGGTTCGAAAATCCCGTCTAACCACTAAACCTTTACCAGTCATCTTAAAGCTGTCAATACTTCCCTGTAATAATTTACTAGAAGGTTGACAACAAACCTGCACATTTACTGCTTCACTTCGAGTAAACAGGTGGCGAATGGTGTTAGTAGCAACCGTGTTGAGGAGGTTTTCTCCCCAGTCTGCACCTTTGTGATGATTAGAACCAATAAAGCCACCAAGCATATTCATATACATCGATTGAGCAACTGTTTTTTACTTTGTAACAAAATCTTGACAAATTAGCCAAGAGAGTTGACCCAATTACTGATAATCTGATTAACCTCTTTGGGTATTTCGTCGTGGGGACAATGACCAGCTTCTAGGTAATATTCGGTTAAATTGGGGTAATATTGACGGAATTTGGCGCCACGAGTGTGAGAATCCATCCAGGGGTCTTTCTCTCCCCAGAGCATTAAGAGAGGACATTTGAGTTGTTGGAGGAGTACGTCGTTTTTTTCTCCTTGGGGATTTTTGAACACAGAAGCAAAGACACCCGCTGCACCGCGATCGCAGGAGGGACGATAAATGTCTTGTATTAGTTCTTCGGTAACCGCTTCCTGATTCCAGTAAACTTTTTTGAGGGTTTGACGAATCATACTCGGTTGTCTGAGGTATTGAAAGAGTAAATAACTTCCCCAGGGTTGTAACAGAATAGACCGAGTTAATTGTCCTAACCATGCTTTAATAGGATTGGGCTTGGTTACGGGTTGAGGATCGCTAAATGGTCCGGCTGTGTTAATTAGGATTAAGCCTTTGACAACTTCAGGATATTGCGCCGCTACACACAAGGAGGTATAACCCCCTAGGGAATTACCAGCTAAAACCACGGGTTTTTGAATAACCTCGGTAATAAAACTATAGAGTTGATCTCGCCATAAATTAGCACTATAGGCGATCGCTGGTTTTTCGGCTCGACCAAAACCTAACAAATCAATTGCCCAAACTGCAAAATCTTGTTGTAATTCGGCGATATTGTGTTTCCAGTGGTCTGTAGAAGCACCAAAACCATGAATTAGTAACAGAGGCGGTTTCTCTTCTCTATTTTCTCCTGCTTGGACATAATAAATTCTGTGTCCTTGCCATTGCCAATAATTACCAGATTGATTGAGAGTAATAGTCTGCATAGATTTGTTAAGTTAAAGTGTTGTATCCTTAATATAAGTTTACAATATTGAAAAGAAAAAAGGTTCTTGCTCAAAAGAGTATCAAAATTATAAAATCGAGATAAAAAGGAGGATGAACTATGTCATTAGATACCATTGAGAAGCGTTCAACTGCAACCATCAGAAAACACGCTCCCCGCTATCGGGTTTTACTCCATAACGACGACTTTAACAGCATGGAGTATGTGGTCCAAACCCTCATGCAAACTATCGCCGGAATGACTCAACCTCAAGCTGTTAATATCATGATGGAGGCTCATACCAACGGTACGGCATTAGTAATTACTTGTGAGTTAGAACACGCAGAATTTTACTCGGAAGCTCTAATTAGTTATGGTTTGACTAGTAGTATCGAACCAGCAGAATAAATAGATTGAAATTAGTATTTAGTAAAAAAATAGCCTTCTACTCAGCACCAGCGAGGTTAACGCTATTTCTAATAACCTTGCTGGTGTTGTGGTTACCAGTAGCAGCGCCTCTATACTGGTTATTAAGGAATGACCCCAATCTAGTTGGTATTGTCACCATGGTAGCACTATACCTGATTTTTCTCCTCTTGGTGCAACTGTGGGGCAAATTGGTTTATAATCAGGCCAATCTGTTCAAACGTTATGGACTAGTCAATACTCGTCAAAACTGGCAAAATTGGTGGAGAGGATTTGGTCTCGGTTTGGGGGTTTGTCTAGCTATTTTTGTCCTTCAAGGATTCTTAGGTTGGCTAAATTGGCAATCGGGTAAGGATAATTTGGGACAAATCGCCTTAGAAGCTATATTAATCGGTATGGGGATCGGTTTTGCCGAAGAATTGTTCTTTAGAGGTTGGTTATTAGATGAGTTAGAAAGAGACTATACCCCGATTAAGGCAATGTGGTTAAATGGGGTTATCTTTGGCTTATTACATTTTCTCAAACCTCTAACCGAAATTATCAGGACTTTACCACAATTACCCGCTTTAATCGCCCTAGGTTTTATTCTAGTTGAGAGTAAGCGATCGCAACAACAACGTCTTGGTATGTCCATAGGGATACATGGTGGTTTAGTCTCAGGGTATTACCTGATTAACGTCGGTAAATTAATTAGTTATACTCAGGTTGTTCCCGATTGGGTGACAGGTATTGACGGTAACCCTTTAGCTGGGTTAACGGGTTGGTTTGGTTTAGCTATATTAGCTTGGTTGGTTAAAAATATGGGAGTTAGGAGTGAGGAGTGAGGGGTTAGGAAAAAAGAGTTAATCTGGCTTGATAAATACAAAAAATATAGTTAGAATCATATTGGCAGGAATAACACCAATACATATATAAGTAAGAATTAAAAATAAAAGCCCTCCTTTTTTAAGGGGAGGAATATGATCCTTCTTTTTAACCCCTAATGGTGATGGTGATGCTGATGACTAGCTTTAACTTGGGCTAATTGTGGATTAACTGTTAAAGGAGTTTGAGAGAGTAAAGCTTCGATTTGAGAATCAGCCCAAGATGCAGCCATTTGCAGGAATTGGGGATGATCATTAACACAGGGCATTTGCACAAAGGTTACATCAGCATAGCGATGTTGCAAGTGGTGGATGATATGTCCAACATCTAATAAGGTTTCGTGATTTTCCGTAGCAAAACCGATAGGCATCATGATAATAGCTTTTGCGCCTAATTCGATTAAGTTTTTAGCTGCTAATTCAGCGTTAGGTTGGGTCCATTCAATCAAGGGGGTATCATGATTAAGCCAACCGATAGAAATTAAGGGATATTGATAGATTAGTTCTTCTCTGACTAATTCATATAAAGCTTGACTTTCATCGATTCCGGAGGTAAAACCTTTGGCTTTATGGGGACAACCATGATTCATTAAGACTATCCCAATTTGAGAGGGAAAATGACTATTACCTAATTCTGTGGAGATTGTATCTTTGACAAGGTGAGCTAATAATTTGACATATTCTTTTTTGTTATAAAATGAGGGTAAATAGCGAATTCCGCTTAACCAATGTTCTTGACCATCTTCTAGCTTGCTTAAAGCTTCGTTAACTTGTTCTACAGCGATACCGCTAGTAAAGATAGAATCTACTACTAAGAGAGGGTAGATAAGTAGTTTGGTAAAACCTTGGGCTTTGATTTTGGTGAGTACTTGTTCTGGTAAAAAAGGTGCACAAAAGTTAAAAGCTTTGAAGACTTGGATGCGATCGCCCCATTTTTTTTGTAATATTTCTTCGATTCCCTGTCTTTGGGCTTCAAAAATTTGGTTATGGGGAGAGATAAAGTTACCGTGAAGATGTCCCCATTCGTGTAAATCAAACATAGCTAACAGTTTAGCTAAAGGAGGATAAATCCAAGGGGGTACAGGTGCAAATTTAGCGGTTAGTAGATTTAGTGCTTGTTCATTATAATTAGCAAAGTCTTCGTATTTTTCTACTTCCCCATATCCCATCAACAAGATTGCTACTCGATCCTGTGATGAGGGATTAGTCTGAATGGGTAGGGTATCTCCTACAGAGGACGCAACCATGATAACTCCTAGTAAACTGAGTTTTCTCTATCTTAGCATCCCCTGGGGGGGGATATTTAGGAAGAGAGATTTTTTTTGCCTTCAAAAAAGTTTAATAATGTGTAAAAATAAAACCATCAAATCAAGAAATACCTATTATAGACGAATTAACTACAAAAGCTCAAGTTTTTGAACTCGAAGATACAGTAAAAGATTGGGATAAGGATTATTATCATCCCATAGCAGAAAAATATTATGATGAAGCAATTCCCACTATGCTAAGATTGATGAAAGTTCCACTAGGAGCAACAGTTCTTGATGCAGGTTGTGGTCCTGGAGTGCATAGTATTCGAGTTGCTAAACAAAATTGTCAAGTTGTTGCTATTGACATCTCACAAACCATGCTTACTGAGGCTAAAAAGCGTGTAGAAAAAGCTGGAATGAGTTCTGTTGTGAGTTTTCAACAAGAAGATTTAACAGCTTTAACTTTTCCTGATGCTTCTTTTGAATACGTATTCTCTTGGGGTGTAATTATTCATATTAAAGAGATAGAAAAAGCTTTAAACGAGTTAAGCAGAATAGTTGCTCCTTATGGCTTCTTAGCACTTTATATAACCAATAAACGAGCTCTAGACCATCCCATTGAAGCCATAGCGAGGTTTTTGTTGCGTAAACCATTATCAGGTCAAGAAAAACTGCCTATGGGGGATGGAATTTGGTATGATTTCAACGGTCAAAAACTTTGGGTTTGGCAATTTGATACCGATGCTGTAACTAAATATCTAGAAACCAAAGGTTTTCGTAAAACACACCATATTATTGGTGAGCTAACAGAAAACCAACGACGAGTAAGTGGAATACTGAGAATATTGTTGTTAAAACTCAATAATTTATGCTACCGTCTCAAGCTACCTGCTGTAATTGGTAGTACCAACCTTTTGGTGTTTGAAAAAATCAAGTAAACTGATTATCAACCCAATAATAAATTACCTCCAGGAATAGTATTAGCAAAGGTGGGTAAATCCATGATGTGATTGTAGTTAATTAGTTTGGCACTAACTATGCTACTATTATCTACTTTAGCGATTACGGCCACTTGTCCTATTTCTATGGAGGTTAGGGGTATCCCTATGGTGTTTCTTTTCTCCAAAAGTAGGGTAATTCCCGCGTCATAATCATTAAAAAAATATTGTTTTTTCCCAATAAAATCAGGGTAACTTACAGCACAGATATATAATTCTCTAAATTCCTCTAACTTACTAACTCCGAGAATTTCTTCGGGGTGCCTACTTCTGATCCCGCGATGACTATTGAGTTTAATATAGGGGAACTGTTTTAAACTACCTTTGATCCCTCCTGGATAATCTTCCGGAAAGATCCCACCTTCTCTACCGTCTTTAGTTTTGTAAAAAGCCATTAAATCTAAATCCACTTTAGCTGTCCAAGTCAAGGTCACTAGAAAGCGATTAACAGCAATATAAACCTCTTCACCTTTTTTCTCAAGGATTGTTTTTGCTTTGAGATCTACCATGATTTAATTGTTTTAGCAGTATAAAGAGTATTATAAATGGAAAAGTTATCTTTACCCTTTATGGGTTGTGGTACGTGGGCTTGGGGCAATCGTCTGTTATGGGGATATGACCCAAGTATGGATAAAGAGTTACAAGATGTGTTTAATCTCTGTGTCCAGAATCAGGTTACTCTATTTGATACGGGAGATTCCTACGGGACGGGAAAATTTCAGGGTAGAAGTGAGATATTATTGGGCAAATTTGCCCAGGAATGTTCCCAAGATATCTGTCTAGCGACTAAATTAGCCCCTTATCCTTGGCGCTTAACCCGTGAATCGATGTTCAAAGCTGCTAGAGCCTCAGCTAATCGCTTAGGAAGAAATATTGATTTAGTACAGATGCACTGGTCAACCGCTAATTACGCACCTTGGCAAGAGTGGAATTTACTAGATGGATTAGCTGAGTTGTTCGAACAAGGGTTAGTCAGAGGGATTGGCTTATCTAATTATGGTCCGAAAAGACTCAAAAAAGTCTCTCAAAGGTTCAAAGACAGGGGAATAGCGATCGCCACTTTACAGGTACAATATTCCCTACTTTCTACCTATCCTGTCACCGAATTAGGACTCAAGGAAGTTTGTGACGAATTAGGTATTCAACTTATCGCTTATAGTCCTCTAGCTTTAGGCTTACTGACGGGAAAATATCAAACTAATGGTCAACTCCCTCCAGGAATCAGAGGTTGGTTATTTAAACAGATTTTACCGGGAATGACTCAATTAAGGGGTTGTTTAGAGGAAATAGCCCAAAATCGCCAAAAAACCCTCGGACAGATTGCTCTCAATTGGTGTATTGCTAAAGGAACTATCCCTATTCCTGGTGCCAAAAATAAAACCCAAGCCCAGGAAAATATAGGGGCTTTGGGCTGGTTATTAACTCCTGCTGAAGTAGAGGAATTGGATCAAGCAGCCCTGAAGGTGAAAAAGAAGATGGTACAGAATATTTTCCAAAC